>JALYYT010000023.1 GCA_030946285.1 Gemmatimonadota bacterium | reverse complement strand
GGCGAAGGGAGATGTAACCGGTGCGCTCGCTTCGTACGGCTCCGCCGTGTCCATCAACGAAGCACTGGTCACGCGTGACACGACTAAACTCGACTGGCAGGTCAGCCTTGCCGCTGCGCTCAACGCGTCCGCCGTCGCGGAGCGGAAGCTGGGTGATCTTGCCGCGGCGCGTGCTGCGCACGACCATGAACTGGCGATCAAGGAAGCTGTAATCGCGCATGACACGACCAACCGGGAGCGCCAGCGCTATGTCGGATATGCGCACGCATACCGAAGCGAGCTGCGATTGCTGACGGGTGATCCCGAGGGCGCACTGCGCGATGCAGCCGCGGCTCACTCCATCTACGCGACCCTCGCGGTGAACGATACCGGAAACGTTTCTCTCGCATGGAGTCTCGCCAAGAGCAACCGGCAAATGGCACAGGCAAGGCTCGAATTGGGAGACGCTTCCGGCGCGCTCGGGAACCTTGCGACGGATCAGGCGATAACGGCGGAGCTGATCAGGAAAAGTCCGGGCAATCCAATGCCCGCGGTTGAATCGCGCCTCGCCGACATTGCACTGTCTCGCGCGCTGCTGGCTCTTGGCCGTGTTTCGGAGGCGCTCGATGCGGCTCGTCGCGCGTCGTCGAGTGCGGATGCCGCGCTGGCTTCCAAACCGGGCGACATGGAGCGGCACAGGGCCGCGGGCGACGCATTCCTTGCGCTCGGAGACGCGGAATCGCGCTCCGGCAATACGGGCGCCGCAACGAAGGCATGGGAACGCGCGGCCGCAATTACCGATTCGACCGCACAGCGTGACTACCAGACCGAGATTCTTGCAATTCACGCTATGGCGCTGCTTTGCCTGAAGCGCCCGGCCGAGGCAGCTCCGTTCGTGGCGGAGCTGGAGCATCGAGGCTACCGCCTTCCGGCATTTATGAGGCTCGCGCACCTGAGTCCCCGCAGTACGGAGAGTTAATACGCACTACGAAGCACGTATCACACGGCTCGCGGCACCTTGAGTGGCGCGGAAGTTCGTGACGAAATGTCCACACTCTGTAAAGAGTTCAATCCAACCAGGTCCACACAAGGGACGCCCATGCCTGACCAGACAGTTCAAATCACGTTCAGCGCGCCGAACAATTTCACGTTCACCCCGCCATCTGCAACTATGACCGCGGCGGGGAAGGTCATCCTGCACCGTTCTCCCGGAAACGCGGGCTGGACGTTCGTGAGCGTGAACGAACTTCCTTCTCCTGAATACTCGTGGACGATCACGGGAAACGGCAGCGGTGTACAGATTAACGATGGCCACACGTCCAACGGCGGAAGTCATTACACAGTGACGATTGAGCAGAACGGGGTTCAGTACACGAGTGGCAACGTGCCCACGGGCACCGTCCCACCGATGATAATGAACCAGTGAGGTTCCAGGGCCGCGACATTCGTTCCCGTACCGCCGGATGCTGGCTTGCGCGCGAACGCCGTTCGGACGAGATTCGAGCACGTTCCAACCCCAAGCCAAGGAGTTTCGTCATGCTGTTTCGTCCCGCACTCGTGCTGGCGCTGATCGTATCGCCACCACTTCTCGCACAATCCGCCATGGCGCCTGCGCGCTCGGCAGATGCTGAAGTAACGGGCCAGTGGAACCAGGTGAGCAAGTATCTCGCGCGTTCTGCAGCGATGGTACCTGAGTCGTCCTATTCGTACAAACCGGTGCAGACGGTGCGTAGCTTCGGCCAGCTCGTCGCGCACGTCGCCGGATCGCAGATGATGTTCTGCGGCGCGGCGCTCGGTGAAAAGATTCCAGCTGAGGACGATTTCGAGAAGCGCACCATGTCGAAGGCGGAACTCGTGAAAGCACTCGATGAGTCGAATACGTACTGCGCCCGCGCATATGCAGTACCGGGTGTCCAGCTCGTGGGGCCGATCGACATGTTCGGACAGCACTGGACCAAGGGCGGTCTTCTGATACTCAACGCAACTCACGACAGCGAGCACTACGGCAACGTGGTGACCTACATGCGGATGATGGGCATGGTTCCCCCGTCGAGCATGCCGGCGCAATAGCGCGCTCGTTGGGAGAGCTGCATGCGAGGCTGCGCTGGGGACCTTCGGGTTGCCAGCGCAGTTTTTTTTGCCCGCACAGGCTGCATCGAGCGACTGTTCGGCGTTTTCCGAGCAGCACACGTTCCGTGCGTTCTCGCTCATCTGCCCGCATTTCGGGTGCACCGTGGGAGTCGCGAGCGGCAGTTTCGCCTGCCCGTGCCATGGGGCGAAGTTCGCCTCCGATGGGCACTGGATCGGAGGGCAGCCGACCGGCAACCTGACTCAGCTCACCAGCAACCACGACTCCACGAGTGGAACCCTCACGGTCACGCGCTGAGGCGCGGTCATGAATGCCGGGAGGCGTGTACGTTTCGTGCACGATGAAAAACACGAAACGTGCTTCGTTGATGTCGGCGCTGAGGGCGCTGTGTGCTCTGTGCGTGATTGGCGCGGCAAGGCCACTCCAATCACAGATTGCTGCCGTCGCAGCTGACTCCGCCAGAATCGATTCGACAGATCCTCGCGCGGCACAGCCTGAGCGCCCGACGGTCGCAACGCATGCTTACACCGTTTCTCCTGGGTTTGCGGAGCTGGAAGCCGGAATACAGGTAATGCGGCCCGCCGGCGCGAATGCGCTTGCGGTTCCGCTCGTCCTAAAGCTCGGAATCACCCCGTCGACCCAGTTCGACCTTGTCGGCGGCTACGAACGCTACAGCGCCGCAGGTGTGACGACCTCCGGACAGTCCGACTTCGCGCTGGCTCTCAAGCAGCGGATTCTCCGCAAGGCGCCTCTTCTCGAGGACGTCTCCGTGCAGGCGTCAGTAAAGTTTCCGAGCGGGGCACGGGGGGTGACTACTTCCACCAACGACTACTCGATTCTGCTTATATCCAGCCGAATGCTGAGTTCGGTGGAACTCGATCTCAACGCGGGTTACACGCGAAGG
>JALYYT010000401.1 GCA_030946285.1 Gemmatimonadota bacterium | reverse complement strand
ACGCTCGTGTGGGTGTAGATCTGCGTGCTCTGCACGGACACGTGACCCAGAAGCTCCTGAACGGCACGTAGATCCGCGCCCGCATCCAGCATGTGCGTCGCGAACGTGTGACGCAGGGAGTGCGTTGAAAGTCCCGCACTCTCGCTCACCAGATCCAGCAGTCTGGTCACAGCCATCTGCAGCGCCCGCGTACTGATCCGAAGACCACGATCGGACAGGAAGAAGGCCGTGCGATCGCCCTTCGTTCCGATTGCACGAAGCAACTCGTCACGCTTGGCTTCGTAGTTTCTCAACGCCAGCGTGGCGCGATCCCCCAGCGGAACTATGCGCTCTTTCCGGCCCTTCCCGCGCACCTTGACCTGGTTGCTGAGGAGATCGATCGAATCTCGATTGATCCCGCGCAGCTCCGACAGCCGAAGCCCTGCCGAATAGAAGAGTTCGAGCATCGCGAGATTTCGAACGTCAGTGAACCGGCCACCATGCGATCGCGTTTCCGCAATCTCGAACAGATGGCCCATCTGCGACATATCGAGATACTCAGGCAGGTGCCGGTCGCGCTTGGGGGAAGCGACTGCGCGCGCGGGGTTCGCCTCCACCACTTCGTTGCGATGCAGATACCTGTACAAGGAACGCACCGCGGAAAGCGAGCGGCCCGCGGTGCGTTTGCTCACGCCGCGGCGTACCAGGTGCGCGAGGAACCCACGAATGGCGAGCCGATCGACGCCTTCCCACGACCATCCACCAAGGCCGTAATACGATCCCAGAAACGCTACGAACTCCGCGAGATCGCGCGCGTATGCCGTGACTGTGTTCGGCGAGACATCACGCTCCTTCTGCATGTGCTCGAGGAATTCCGCGACGCGATCCGGCACCTCAGTCACACGACCGTCGCTACGCGAGGCTCCAGTATGCCCATGGCATCACGCCACTCGCGCATTTCGCGTACGGCGCGCTCAGCCATTCGCTCTTTCCTGAGGCGCTTGTCACGGACTGGTTCGTCCAGATCGTCCACAAGGCCGAAATTCGCGTTCATCGGCTGGAAGTGCTTCGGATCGGCTTCGCGCAGGTATCGGTACAACGCTCCCAGCATCGTCGCCGGCGGTGGCACTACCGGGTCTCCGCCGTCAAGCACACGCGCCACGTTTATTCCAGCAAGCAGCCCCGAGGCGGTGCTCTCCGTATAGCCCTCCACGCCCGTGATCTGACCCGCCAGGAACAGGCGCGCATCATCGCGCAAAGAAAGGACAGGCGTCAGCACTGCTGGAGAATTGACGTACGAGTTTCTGTGAATCGAGCCATACCGCAGAAATTCAGCGTTGGCGAGACCTGGAATCATGCGGAAGACACGCTGCTGCTCCGGTATGCGCAGACGCGTCTGGAATCCCACGAGGTTCCACAACCTGCCCGCCTTGTCCTCTCGTCTGAGCTGGACGACGGCATGCGGTCGCCGGCCTGTTCGCGGATCCACAAGTCCAACTGGCTTCAGAGGACCGAATCGCAGCGACTCACGACCGCGGGCGTTCATCTCCTCGACCGGCATGCAGCCCGAGAAATATGGAACCTCGTCGAACTCGTGGCCATGAAACTGATCCGCGCTGTCGAGCGCCGCGACGAATCCGTCGTATTCGTCCGCGGTCATCGGACAGTTGAGATACGCTCCCTCTTCCTCAGCCCCTTCCATCGTTTCCTTGCCGTATCGCGACGCAGTGAAGACGATCGAATCATCTACTGACTCACGCGACACTACCGGAGCGATGGCGTCGTAGAACGCGAGCGAATCGGCACCGAGCCTGTCCCGGATTGACTGTGCGAGCGCGTCACCGGTGAGGGGTCCCGTCGCGATGATCGCCGGCGACTCGGGAATGTCCACGACTTCGCCGCGAACAATGCGGATCATCGGATGAGCGCTGATCCGCCTGGTAACAGCAGCGGCGAACACGTCGCGGTCCACTGCGAGTGCCGTCCCGGCGGCCACACGCGCTTCATCGGCGCACTCCAGAACCATGCAGCCGAGCTCACGCATTTCCGCCTTGATCGCGCCGTGCGCCGTTGAAAGCTCGGTACTCTTGAACGTGTTCGAACAGACAAGTTCTGCGAACATGTCAGTCCGGTGCGCCGCGGTCTGCCGCACCGGACGCATTTCGTGAAGCGTTACGCGATGTCCACGAATCGCGAGCTGCCATGCGGCTTCAGAGCCCGCGAGCCCTCCACCAACTACGGTGACGCCGCGATCATGCAACGACGGCCTCCTCGAGCTCAGGCACGACGTCCCACTCGTTCTGACACTTCATGCATCGGCGGTATTCGCCCCGTGTCTTGCTCGATTTCGCCTCTGCACCCTCAAAACCGCACTCGGGGCATGTCTCGACGACGGGCTTGTCCCACACCACGAAGTCGCACGCCGGGTAGTTGGCGCATCCGTAGAACGCCTTTCCGCGCTTCTTTGAACGGCGCACAGCTACGTCACCCGCGCACTTCGGACACTTGACTCCCGTCGGCATCGATCGAGTTCCACGACACTTGGGGAACTTGCTGCAGCCCAGGAAATCGCCGCTGCGTCCGGTCCGAATGACCATCGCTTCACCGCACTCGTGGCATATCTCGTCGGTCACGCGCGCAGCTTTCTTGTCACCACGCAACGGCTTGGTGAACTTGCAGGTCTTTGGATGGTTCTCACACGCCATGAACGGACCGAAGAAACCGCCGCGAGGCACGAGCTTGCCTCCGCAATCGGGACACTTCTGACCTTCGAACGCCGACAGATCGTGCGCTTCGGCGATGAGTGCCTCGTAATCCGCGTGCTTCACCTGTTCGGCGAACGGTCCGTAGAAATTCGCGAGCATCTGCCGCCAATCAACGGAGCCGTCCTCGACCTGATCCAGATCGCTCTCCATGTTGGAGGTGAACTGCACATTGAATACGTCGGGAAGACTCTTCACCATGACGCGTTCAACCTGCTCGCCCAGTTCGGTGGGGAAGAAGCGTCGCTGCTCGAGCAGAACGTACCGCCTGTCCGCGAGTGTCGATATGATCGTCGCGTACGTTGACGGCCTACCGATTCCGAGCCGCTCAAGCTCCTTCACAAGACTTGCTTCAGAGAAACGAGGCGGCGGTTCGGTGAAGTGCTGCGTTGGCTCGATGCGTTTCACGGGCACATTCTCGCCTTCGGTCATCGCGGGCAATGGCTGCTCGTCCTCGAGCGCCTTGCCATCGCCTGCTTCGCGCGCCTCCTGATACAGTGCCTGGTAACCGGCGAACTTCATCACGCTGCCCGTCGCGCGGAACACGTACCGCCCGAGATCGAAGTTGACGGTCGTCGTGTCGAATACCGCCGGCGCCATTTGCGACGCCATGAAACGCTTCCAGATCAATTCATACAGCTTGAACTGGTCATCCTTCAGATAGCGCTTGATTGTGTCGGGTCTGCGGGCCGGGTCGGTCGGACGCACCGCCTCGTGGGCGTCCTGCGCATTCTTGCCTTTGCCATCGCCATAAAGCTGCGCACCGCCCCTGGCAAGAAATTCCTCTCCGAAAAGCGTACGCAGATAATCGCGAGCCGCGCCCGCAGCCGATTCTGCTACGCGCGTTGAATCGGTTCTCATATAGGTAATAAGACCGACCGCGCCCTCCGCACCGATGTCGATTCCCTCGTAGAGATCCTGCGCAAGCCGCATTGTCCGCTTCGACCCGAATCCGAGGCGCTTCGCGGCCTCCTGTTGCAGCGTACTCGTCGTGAACGGCGCGTACGGGTTCTTCCGCCGCTCGCGTCGCTTGACCTCCGTGACCGGAAAGGTCTTGAATCCACCCAGATCATCAAGCACCCGCTGAGCAATCGCAGCATCCGAAACTTCCGGCTTCTTCCCGTCAATATGGTGAAGCTTGGCCGTGAACTCCTGCGAGCCCTTCTGCAGCAGAGCGGCGATCGTCCAGTACTCGACCGGTTTGAATGCGCGAATCTCACGCTCGCGCTCGACGATCATGCGAAGCGCCACCGTCTGAACCCGTCCAGCCGAGACACCCTTCTTCACCGTCTTCCACAACATTGGACTCGCCTTGTATCCCACCAGGCGATCCAGCATTCTGCGCGCAAGTTGCGCCTCGACGAGCCGTTCGTTGATCTGGCCAGCGTTTTCGATCGCCGCGCGGACGGCGTCTCGAGTAATCTCATGGAAAAGCACGCGCTTGACTGGCGCGCCCCCCTTCCGCTTGATTTGCGACGCCACATGCCATGCTATCGCCTCGCCCTCGCGATCAGGATCCGTCGCAAGGTAAATCTGGCTCGAGTTCTTCGCCGCACTCTTTAGCTCCGCAAGCGTCTTCTCCTTGCCCGGAATCGTGACGTACTCCGGCTCGAAGCCGTTGTCCACGTCAATCCCCATCTTCTTCTCGGGCAGATCGCGGACGTGTCCTACGGTCGCACGAACCTTGTAGCCACGCCCGAGATACTTGCCTATCGTCTTGGCCTTCGCCGGCGACTCGACGATGACCAGCATCTGTCCCGGGCCGGAGCCATCGGGTCCATCGGAACCATCATCCACGTCGATATCTTCGCGGATCACGGGCTGTCGCGCGCCTCTCACTGCAGTCTTCCGGACCGCCTTCCGGGCGCCCGACTTGGCCGCTGTCTTCGTTGTACCGGCGCGCTTTGACGCCGTCTTTCTCATAGCCATTGCACTTTCTCTATTGTTTACCGGATCGAGCCGGTTTCAATGCATCGTAATGTTTGGGGAAGACTCGCCGCTCTCACCGCCACCATCCCCAAGAACCAGGCGTAGATCGGTAAGCGCAACTCGACCGTCGAAGTGCGTCAGAACCCGGTCAATCACGTGTTCGAGCTCCGCCGCATCGAGAAGTCCGGACCGGCTCAGCCCGACCAGATAACCCCAGGCTTCCGCCGTGAACCGGCTCCGTTCGTGCGGCCCCATAACTCTCATCGGCCGCGGTACGTTGTACCCGTCCATCGCTTCCGTCATTCCCGCCCTTCCACGTTGCGCTCGGCGGCGAGGACTTCCTCGACCACCCTGCTGATTACCTGAGACCTTCCAGAACCCGTTGTATCCACAGTCAGCCACGCCAGCTCTTCGTACCTGGGTGACCTTTCCTCGTACAGACGATGCATTGTCCGGTACGGGTCTGCAGCGTCGCGAAAAAGCGGCCGCCTCTCGATACCTCCACCCATCCGGCGCACGGCCGCATCGGCAGACACTCTAAGGTATATGATACGGCTATTGTCAAGCAAATGTGCCGTAGCAGCTCCATTCAGGATCCATCCGCCACCCGGCGAAATCACCGCGGGCGGTTGGGCGCCGACCGCTAGCGTCGCCGCCGCCTCCGCATCGCGGAAGGCCGGTTCTCCATCCTCGGCGAAAACTCGTACGACACTTTTTCCGAACGATCGCTCGACGCAGAGATCAAGATCCACGAAGCTTCGGCCGAGCCGCCTCGCGAGTTCGCGGCCAACCGTACTCTTCCCGACCCCGGGGAGCCCGACGAGCACCAGATGCTTCACGGCACTCATCTACCGTCACGCCTTCCGCGAGCCGCTGTCCCGGTCAGCAAGGTACCTCAGATAGGCGTCCCGGTTCCGCCTTAGCTCGCTCAGGGAGTCACCACCGAACTTCTCGAGCATCGCGTCCGCCACGACGAATGCCGCCATCGCTTCACCGATCACGCCCATAGCTGGAACAGCGGTCACGTCGCTGCGCTCCACAGTCGATGGCGCGCTCTCACGCGTCCCCATTTCGATGGATGCGAGCGGCCGCATGAGGGTGCTGATCGGCTTCATCGCTACGCGCAGGACCAGAGGCTCCCCCGTGGTCATCCCGCCCTCGAGCCCACCCGCGTTGTTGCTCCTTCGACTTACGCGGCCACGTGCAACCCCCGTTTCGTCCGGATCGATCTCGTCGTGTACTCGTGATCCATGAAGACGCGCGGCTGTAAACCCCAATCCGATCTCGACGCCTTTCACCGCGTGAATCGACATAAGCGCCCCGGCGAGCCTTCCGTCGAGCTTCCGGTCCCACGATACGTGCGACCCCAGGCCCACCGGAAGACCGGTGATCACGATCTCGCAGATACCGCCCAGCGTGTCACCTGTACGCTTCGCTTCGTCGATGAGGGCCACCATTTGCTTTTCCGCGTCGGCGTCCAGGGTGCGGAGCACGGATCGGTCTGCGGCGGCGTTCAGCTCTGCAGGAATAACTTCTGGCCGTTTGGCGATGACGTCGCCCAGCTCGGTGACATGGCTTCCGATTGTGACGTCGAGCTCCGCCAGCAGCACGCGGCACGGTGCGCCCGCTGCAACGCGCGCTGTAGTCTCACGAGCCGACGCGCGTTCGAGAATATCGCGTGCATCCGCACGATCGTACTTCAGCATACCGGCGAGGTCTGCGTGCCCCGGCCTGGGACGAGTGA
>JALYYT010000386.1 GCA_030946285.1 Gemmatimonadota bacterium | reverse complement strand
TGCGCGCCTGCGTGCTGCACTCGCGACGGTGGCACTTGCCTTCCTGCTGTACTTGTGGCCGGACGACTTCCGGCCGGACGACTTCCGGCCCGCACTGCTCGATTTTCTCGCTGCCATCTGAACCTCCCCGGAAAGGTTGATCAGTACAGTGCGCCAAAGGTTGCAAGCTCCGCGCCTTCAAAGGAGGCGCGAATCGAATGTGTTCCAGAAAAGTGTGGGACCACTCGCTGAGTGTGCGAGTGAAAGTGCGACGACGAACGCCTTCGCGGAGTACGTGTCATCCAGCCGAAGTGCGGTTACTCGCTCGAGTGCGCGCGCCGCGGTCTGCGCCGCTGGCAGCGGTCTGCCATACGCGCCGCCATATGCGTCGTGCACGATGCCGAGCAGATGCTCGGGAACGCCCGGCATTCGCTCGCCCGTGTGCCGTTCGATCAGTGCTGCCGTTCGTGACATGAGCCGACGAATTCGGAAACCGTTCGCAACGATCGCGGGCGTGACCTGTACGGCGATGGTAGCGGTGTCGAGTCCCGCGATCGCGAAGCCGAGCGCGAGACCGGCTACGGTGCCGCCGGTTCCCAGCGGAAGCACCACGCGCGCCGGTGCGGGAAGTTCACCGGCGCGCACCTGCCGAGCGAGTTCAAGGGCAGCGTTCACGTGAGCGAGAACGCCGAGCGGCGTCGAGCCGCCCACGGGTATGTAGCGCACATTCTGCGACAGTCGAACGAATTGAGCACGCATCAGTGCTCCCAGCGTACTCCCGTAAACGTGCGACATCACGCATTCATCGGCGATCATGTCTGCGACGCGATATGCCGAGTGATTCATCTCGTGCCGCCAGCGAACTCCGATGACGCGTGCACCGAGTCTGCGCGCGTGCACCGCGGTCGCGAGCACGTGGGTCGATCCCTCGCCACCAGTTGTGAGAACCGTATCGCCCGGTCGCAATCCGGCGAGAAGGAATTCGAGGGCGCGAACCTTGTTACCGCCGCACACCGCTGCGTTGCTTCCGTCCGACTTCATCCAGATGTCCGCGCCGTCGACTGTGGTGAACTCGATCGGTGAAGGCAGAATGCAGAGGGCAACACGTGGAATTGTGGCGAGCGCCGGATACCGCTCGTAAAGTGGAAAGTCTTGCGAGTCGCTCGTCACGCGTCGAAACGCCAGCACGCGAAGCCGCGGCTAAGACACCTCGGGCGAGGCGTGGTTCTACGACGTAGTGATGCCGGGATCGGCGGGTGGCTCATTCACGAATGGTAGCGGTGTCTGATCACCGACAATGTCTTCCACGTACAACATCTTCACGAGAATCATCACGAGCACGAGCAGTGGCACGGCGACGAAAAGTCCCATCACTCCGAACGTAAGCGCCATTCCCGCTTGCGCGAGCACCGTCAGCACGGGCGGGAGGTTGACTCCCTCCTTCATGAGCAACGGTATGAGAACGTGACTCTCGAGGAAGTGGATGACGTAGAATGCTATCGCGACCGCCGCCGCCTTTTCGGGCGAATCAACGAAGCCCATCGCAATCGCCGGAATGGCACTGATGAGCGGTCCGGCCATGGGGACGAACTGAAGCAGTCCGGACAGTATTCCCAGTGGAAGTGCCGCTCGCACGTTGAGCACGGTGAGGACGCCGGTGGCGACGACGCCCATCACGACCATCGCGATGAGCTGGGTGACGAGCCACCGTCGAAGTGCAAGGGTGATCGCTTCCACCACCTGTTCGCCCCGTCGCCTGTGCCTGTGCGGGATGAGCGTGATGAGTCCGTTGTGGTAGAGCTTGGGGTCTGCCCCGAGGTAGATCGCGAGGAAAAGGATGATGACGATCCCGGCGCCCACCTCTATCGTCGAATGGACTACCGGGTAGAGGAAGCCGCCCGGGCTGGAACCATGCGGTAGAATGCGCTCCTTCAAGGCCTTGAGGTGAACCAGTGAATCCGAGCTCGTAAGCGGAGACGGTGCGATACTGTCGTTCGGATGATCTGATACTGGCGCTATATCCGCGGAGTCAGGCGTCGTTGAAAGGAGTGAGAATACCACCCCGCCTTCGCGCTGGCCGAGCCAGCGGTCGAGCTTCACGAAGGCTTCCGGAAGACGCTGTTTGAGCTCGCGGTACTGCGTTCTTACCGTTGGACCCGTCAGCGCTCCGAACCCGACCAGGAGCGCGATCGACGCGGCGACGATCAGTGCAGCGCCGACACCCTGTCCGATTCCGAAATTCCGAAGACGGGCGGCGCCCGCCGACACCGCCAGCCCGAGGAGCGCGCCGATGAAGGCGACGAAGATCAGGTTGTGGGCCCGGTAAATCACGAACGTGGCGATAACCACGAACACCAGGACCAGGGCTGCGCGGACGATGTCCGCGGTGGACCAGGCTGCTCGGGCGGGCTGCAAGGGGCGCATTGGGGTCATGAATAGATTGAGGTATGGCAGATCCGTACCAGCCCGTTTACCTGGACACCGCAGACCGATCTGCGCTGTTCCTCGATTCGATATCCGACGTCCGGGAGCTCGCTCTGGACACCGAAGGCGCAAGCTTCCATCGTTTTGTGGATCGCATTTACCTGCTTCAGCTCTCCACGCAGCATCATAGCGCCATCATTGATCCGCTGCACGCAGGCACCCTGCCGAAGCTTGGCGCTCTGATCGAAAATCGGGAAGTGGAATTGATATTTCACGACGCGGATTACGATCTGAGACTTCTGCGGCAGGACTACGGCTGGCACGCCACTCATGTATTCGACACGCGGATCGCGGCGCAGTTGCTCGGCATTCCGGCGTTCGGGCTCGCAGCGCTGCTGGAGAAGTTTTTCAACGTGAAGCTGGACAAGCAGCATCAGCGTGCGGACTGGTCCATGCGTCCGTTGACGCCGGGCATGCTGGACTACGCGGCGCAGGATACGCGATATCTGCTCGATCTCCGCGACGAGCTGCGCACGGGCCTCGAATCCCTTGGCCGGATGGGCTGGGCACAGGAAGAGTTCGAGCGGCTCGAGTCCATACAGTTCGCACCCGACGATCCGTCCACCGCGTTCATGCGCACCAAGGGTGCTCGTGATCTCAAGCGCCGTGAGCTTGCAGTACTGCGTGAGCTGGTTACCTGGCGCGACGAGCGCGCGGCTGCGCTGGATCGTGCAACATTCAGGGTCATGGGCAACGAAGCGCTTTTCGAAATAGCGCGTGTCCATCCGCGCAGCCGCGACACGCTCGGTGCCATCAAGGGTGTTCCGCGCGGTATTCTCGAGCGGCACGCGCAGGAGCTGCTCGATGCCGTCACGCGCGGGCTGGATGTGCCAGAAGCCGATCTTCCGCGCTTTCCGCGCACCGCACGATGGGATCGCGATCCTGACTTCGACGCGAACGTCTCCAGGCTCAAAGCCGTCCGGGATGCGGCGGCCACCCGGCTCAAGCTCGATCCCGGCGTGCTCTGCGCCCGCGACCGGATGGAAGCCGTGGCGAGGCGGAAGCCCGCGAGCGTCGAGGAACTCGCAGAGATCCCGGAGCTGCGCCGCTGGCAGGCCGAAGTTCTCGGGCCGGATTTCGTAGCGGCACTCCGGGGCTGACCCGCTCCTGGATTGCTTCCGGGTGACTCCCGGAAAATCCGGTTCAAACCTTACAGGCCGTCGGGACGTCTCATTGTCAGAACCGATGCAGACAGCCGTCGCAACTTCGACCGAGGCCATGGGCCCTCCAGCCGCAGATCCGGATGTCCAGCTTGCTGTGAAGGGCGACAGGCGCGCCTTCGAGCGGCTGTACCGGACCAACGTCAACCGGGTCTACGCGGTCTGCGTGCGAATGAGCGGCAGTCGCTCACGTGCGGAGGAGCTCACTCAGGACGCGTTCGTGAGGGCCTGGGAAAAGTTGCCGCAGTTTCGCGGCGACTCGGCGTTCTCGACCTGGCTGCACCGGCTTACGGTGAACGTCGTGCTGGAAGCGCAGCGAAGTGAAAAGCGGAGTCGCGCACGGCTGGAAACCGAGGAGTCGCTGGCCGAAGAACCTCCAGTGGCGCGGCGGGAGCTCCATGCGGAAAAGCTGGATCTGACTGTGGCGATAGCGGCACTGCCGCCCGGTGCACGCGCGGTATTCGCGCTGCACGACGTCGAAGGATACAAGCATGAGGAGATCGCCGGGATGCTCAACATCAGTTCGGGCGGCAGCAAGGCGCAACTGCATCGCGCGCGACGACTCCTGAGGGAGGCACTGGCATGAAAAGCAACGAGCAGAATGACGAACCGTTGATGAACGAGGAGCAGGCGGGAGAGGCCGTGGCGCGATATCTCGAGGAAAATCCGGAACTGCTGGATGGAATCGCGACGTCGGACGATCTCTGGCCGGCAATCGAGAACAGGATATCCGCGCGCGTTCTTCCACTGGAAAGCGCTCCGCGAAGCGCATATCCCGGACGCACCGCACGCCGCACATACGGATGGGTGCCAATGCTGATCGCGGCGTCGGCGCTCGTGGCAACGAGTGCTGGAATCACGTACGAGCTGACGTCTCGTGGGTCGCAGCGGCCTGCGGCGGGAAGCGTGGCTTCGTCCATTCCGGCCGCGACCCACGGAACCCGATCGAACGATTCATCGGATGTCACGGCCGGTACTGCCGCGCCTTCGGTCGCTGTGGTCACGTCGAATTCGAATGCTGCAAGCCGGTCCTCGGCCAGTGTTGCACCGCAGCGCGCGAGCCGCGCGGCGTCGGGGGTTGTTTAAAAAAAACTTCCGACTGGAGGCGACGACATGCGCAGTACGTACGACGCAGAAATTGCGACGCTGCACGATGCGCTCGAAGCGCGGCGCGGCCAGCTGAATCCCGGCACCGTCGCGGTAATCGAACAGAACCTCCGCGTGATCAACGACGCGATCCGCCAGTCGCGGGCCGCACTCGCGAAGGATCCGAACAGCAGGTTGCTCAACGACCAGCTGGACCGAACGCTGGCGA
>JALYYT010000338.1 GCA_030946285.1 Gemmatimonadota bacterium | reverse complement strand
CGACTGTCGTACGCGGCAGGTCCGGATGCAGAATCTCGTCCCATCCGATCATTCGCCTGTGGTGGCGGGTGAGGATCGCCGACAAGCGCTGATTGAAGTAAGCCTGAAGAGCTGCATTGTCCGCAAGATGATGCGCGGCCATGAATTTCTGTATGCGCGGACTCTGCTTCCACTGTGTCGGATTGACCTCATCACCACCGATGTGCCAGTATGCGTCCGGGAACAGGGACGACATTTCTCCGACGAATCCGTCTATGAAACGGTACACCGACGCCCGTGTAGGATCGAACACTCCGTGATAGCCGGACCAGCGCCGCTGTATGCTGTATGGGCCTGGAGCGCTCGCGTACTGCGGATATCCCACGAACCAAGCACTCGAGTGACCGGGCATGTCGAACTCCGGGACCACTCGTATTCCACGGTCGCGTGCGTACGCGACGACTTCACGAATCTGCGCCTGCGTGTAGTACAGGCTGTCAGAACCCATGCGCTGCAGTTTGGGGTACCGGTGGCTCTCGACCCTGATCCCCTGATCGTCCGACAGATGCCAGTGAAGAACGTTCAGCTTCACTGCGGACATGCCGTCCAGCGTGCGTTCGACGCTGGAGACGGGCTCGAAGTGACGACTCACATCCACCAGCAGCCCGCGCCAGCGGAAGCGCGGTGCGTCGGTGATGCTCACCGACGGAATGACATAATTCTTCGCGTTCCCACTGACGAGCTGCAGAAGCGTCTCGAGCCCCCGGATCACACCGACGGTCGTCGCGGCATGCAGGGTCACTGACGAGGGCGTGCTCTCGATCGAGTAGGACTCGTTCTCGTCGATTCCCTGGACCTGCTGCCCTGCAGCGTCACAGCGAATGATCAGTGCGGCGCCAGCGGTATCCTTGCTTATGTCATGCACTACGGCGATACCGGTCCGCGTTTCAAGCCTCGGAATAAAACGCTCAACGGCACGCATCAACCGCGGTTCCCCGGTCCCGGCTACCGCGATGTGGAATGCAGAGTCGAGGACCAGCGATCCGTCGTGCAGCACGACGCTCGATGGAACCGGCATGAGATCAAGCGTTACGGGCGCAAGGGTCGCCAGCTGGCCTTCGACGATCCCTGCGAACCCGAAAAGCAGCGTGCACGCCGCAAGAAATTTCTTCATTTTATCAGCTCTTCAAGTCGTGATCGGAATAAGATACGCCACTGCGTCCGTGGCCACAGCGGCGGCGCGTGCAGTCCGGCGCTCGAGACCCTATTCGCAAGCAGTTCATCGTCACTCACTTTCACGGGCGGGAATGTTTCTCCATCGGCTATGCGGAAGGTGGTTGCAGCGTTCGGCTGAGCGATTCTCATACGGGCACGCCAGGAATCGAATTTCTGGACGCACGGGGGCGCACGGGGACGCATCACCCGAACTTTCTCACCGCGCCAGGGATCGATCGCACATGCTTCCTGAGCCTCGCCCTTCTTCACGAAGCACTCCGGTTTGCAATAGCTTGTCTGGATCAGTCCCGAGCGGCCTTCAGGAGATTGTGATGAATTCGAGAGACGAACGGACTCGTAGCAGCATCGTCGCCGCCCTTCTCATCCTCGCAATGACGGCTTGCGGCCGTCCCGATGCGGTTGTGGCTACACCTCCCGACCATTCCGCCACAGTTGCTCCCGTTCCTGCAACATCTCTGGTTGACTCTATAGTCATTCCGGACGGACCCGCCGGTGTGCAGGCGAATCGCGGTTTCGCGATCCTCGCCGCGACACGCGACAGCATGCCCGAGTACGTCGGCGCCGGTCTCAGATGCTTCAGCTGCCATCTCGAAAACGGAACCAGGCCGAATGCGATTCCACTTGTCGGCGCGTACGTTCGCTACCCGAACTACGCGTCACGGGATGATCGCGTCATCTCCATTCAGGACCGGGTCAACAACTGCTTTCAACGCAGCCTGGCGGGTCGACGCGTGCCGGTGGACGATCCCCGCATGACCGCGATCGTAATGTACCTGGCGGTGATGTCACGGGGAGTAAGAGTGGGTTCGCATGTCGCGGGTGAAGGAATGCCCATGCTTGCGATGCGTTCCGGCGATACCGCGCGCGGCTCGGCGATCTTCACTGCGCGCTGCGCGCGCTGTCACGGGATGGACGGACAGGGCATACCGCCCGCTACGGCCCTGTGGGGACCGCGTTCCTACGCGATCGGTGCATCATTGGCCCGGCTCGAGCGCGCGGCAACTTTCATTCGTCATAACATGCCGTTCGATTCGGCCGGCGTGCTGGACGACCAGCAGGCTTTCGATGTCGCTTCGTACGTTCTGACGCATGCACGTCCCGACTCACCGGACAAGCAGTCCGACTGGAGCCGCGGCGGTGCGCCCGCCGACGTGCCGTACGCGACGCAGGGACACGTGGCGTTCAATCCGCCGCGGCTGCTGCCGGCGCCGATGAAATAGCTGCAGGTGATTGCTTGAGCTTCGACCCTGGCTACCGCACCTGAATCTTCGATCGCACCATTACGTACGCCGCGCTATTCGCCACGGTAGCGACCCGGCAGGATTGCGATAGTTCGGCAATTCCTTGCCGTTACGCTTCATACCCGTTGATAGACCGGCACCAACTCGCAGAACATCAGACGAGAGTTGACCATGAGCGTTTCCACGACCGTACGCACACGTACTGCGGCTGAGCAGGTTGCCGCGCTCAATACGGAATTCCAGGCTGCAGTCAAGCGAAATGACGTGACCGCGATGGACGCAATTCTGGCGGACGCGCAAGGGAGCGCGTATTGATTATCACCTGTGGTACAGTGATACATACGTAAACACCCCGGACGGCTGGCGCTACGTTTTTGGTCAGGCGTCGCTCCCGTTCTGGGGATCCTGACAAGACCGGCCGGCTCTCCCAACCCGAACCCGAACAAGCATGAAATACTCCCGCCAGCTCGCGGCGCTCCCAGTATCCCTGTTCGCACTGCTTTCCGTCGGCGCCGCAGCGCCACGT
>JALYYT010000314.1 GCA_030946285.1 Gemmatimonadota bacterium | reverse complement strand
ACTTCGGGCGGAATGTGATCTTCTTGTGCTTCCACACCGATTGCAGGGTTCCGAACGACCACCGGAATCGCTGCCTGATCAGCGCTTTAAGCGTGTCGGGAGCTTCCGTGTACGCAATTGCATCATCCGCGTACATCACACGGACCCCTTCCTCGCCTAGCGCCCAGGTCAGATCCTGATCCTCGGCGAGCGTGTCGTCGCTGAAGCCCCCAACCGCCTGAACGTACGACTTTCGCCACGCCCCCACGGCGCCGGGCACGATCGTGATAGCGTTGAGCACGGCGAACGCGCGCCGCTCGAGATTCTGGCTGGTCACGTATTCCAGCGCCTGCCAGCGAGTGACGAGGTTGTGCCGGTTTCCGACTTTTGCGTTCCCAGCTACCGCTCCGACTTTCGGATCACTCAACGGAAGTACGAGGCGAGCCACGGTAGTCGGCGTGAACTGCGTGTCCGCGTCCAGGCACACGATGATCTCGCCGCGCGCTCGTGCTATTCCATAATTCAGCGCCGACGACTTCCCTCCATTCTGTTTGCTATAGACCGTGACTCGCGGATCGTGACCGAACTCACGCTGTACCACGCCGTGCGTGTCATCAGGCGAGCCGTCGTCCACGACGACGATGTCCAGCTCGCCGGCGTACTCCTGGTTGAGCAAGCTCCGAAGCGTGGCGCTGATCACGCGCTCCTCATTGTAAGCGGGAACGATGATCGTTACGGGCGGAGAATAGTGCGGATCTACTCTCCGCGGGTGATAGCGCTGGTACGTCGCCAGGATGATGATGATCACAAGCCTGATGGCGCCCACGACAACGGCAATGAAGAACAGCCAGTAGAGCGTCCACTCGAGTCCGCTGACGAAGGAAAATGTCGCCAGCTCGATGCCGCGCGTGAGAGCGCTGCGGGGCGGAAGGCCCGGCATAGCCTCGTCGCGCGATATACCAGCCAGCTGCGACAGCGGAACGACGGTGTCTCCGTGCGCCCGAAGGCTGTCGATAATGGGACCGAGCGCGCGAACGGTCTGCGCGCGGTTTCCACCGCCGTCGTGGAGCAGGATCACGTTGCCGCCGGATCTGAGGCCACCGGCAGTAACCATCCCGCCGTAGTACCGCTGATCCATCACGTTCCGGATGATCTGCTCGGCGGAGATCGGCTGCCAGTCTTCCGCATCAATGTGCAGACCGACTGTTACATACCCGCGCTTGCTCGCGATGTCCACCGGCACCAGTTCGTCGGTCGTCGTCGGCTCGGCGTCGCCGAAATACGGTGGCCGAAAGAAGAACGATCGGCGGTCGAGCACCGCCTCCAGCAATCGCTGGTTTGCATCTATCTCGAGTTTCGTGACGAAATCCGACGACAGCGCAAGGTTGGGATGTGTGAATGTATGATTTCCGAACAGATTCCCTTCGCGCACGATCCGCCGCATTAGCGGAATGTGCGCCTCGACGTTTCGCCCGATGACAAAGAACGTGGCTGTCGCGTTGCGCGATTTCAACGTGTCGAGAATGGGCGGGGTCCAGTTCGCGTCCGGTCCGTCGTCAAACGTTATTGCGACCTCGTGATCGGACTTGCCATACTTCCGGACTATGTAGGGCGACGCGTACGCGACTATCCTCTCGCCCGTGATTAAACCGCGCGCGGTATCAGCAGTCGCGACCCGTCCCCCGCTTCGCGGCGAAGCGACGATCTGAAGAATTTCGCCGTCTCCGATGAACTCCGTTTCATAGCCGGGAGGAATCTCGGCGAGCGTGCTCGCGGCATCACCCACCTTGTCGGCGGTGACAGCCTTCCAGAGCATCGGATCTTCCGCACCGAGACGCCAGACTGCGAAACCGGCGCCGCCGAGCGCGCGCTCGGCGTGAACCTGGTTGTACGCGCTCGCGCCGTCCAGGTACCATACCAAATGATCCGTGGAATCCGGATCGGTCCACGTTATGTAGGGATTCAGCGACGCGCGGTCGAATCCCATGTGCGAACTTCCGGGGTTGTCGCGTCCCTTCGCCAGAACTTCCTGGAACGTGTACGCATCGCCCGAGTTCGCGGCACCGGCATCATTCCAGTCGTAGCCATATGCTCCCAGCGCGAATATCGCCTTTGCGGGCGGCACACTCCTGAGCATCTCTCGCGCTCGCGCGACGTACCATAGCTGGCTGGCGACCGGCCCAGGATCGCCCTTCCCATAGTGCTCGTCATAGAGCATGAGAAAGAGGTAGTCATTCACCGTGGCGAATTTCCTGAGATCAGCCGCGCCAGTATTCACCGCGACCGTCTGTGTGAGAATAAGCCCGTGCGAGTGCAGCATCGCACCCAGCTCGCTCTGGAACTGGACGAAGTTGCCCGTTGACTGCGGCGGCACGTTCTCGAAGTCGATCGCGACACCACCGAACTTGTAGTGCAGCACCGCGTCGACGATCTGGCTTTCTACGCGAGCGCGGGTCGCGGGCGCGCGAAGCATGCTCGCCACTCCGGTGCCATTGAACTGCTGCGTCTTGCGATCCACGTTGTTCACGAGCAGCAGGACCTTCGGGTGTGACGGAATCGAATCGTACACACCGAAGAACGCAGTGTCCTTCTGTATCATGCTCACATCGACGCTGTCACCGGCGGGCGACAGGTAGCCCCACTCGGATATTATCCAGTCGAGGTCTTCGAAGTTGCGACGGAACGATGCGAGCGAGTTGTCGGCCCACCACACGTAGAACCCTGCGCGGATCTGTTGCTTGCTCGGAGCTCCTGCCAACTGCCTTTCAATTGCGACTGCGGCATTCTTGATGGAGCGAGCCGTGCGTTGCACCTGCAGTGCGGCATACAGCTCGCTGCGCTTGGTTCGCCTTGCACGGTACTCCCGTGTGCCGGAGAACCGCGGCACCACGGCGTTCGGCGCAGGCTTGAACGCTGGCAGCACGGGCGGCACCAGAAGCACGATCGCGGTGAGCGAAAGCAGGAGGAACGTGGTGAGGGCGCCGAATATTGTCGCGAGACGGCGGACACGCGGCCAGCGCCGGCCCGTACGATCAAGGAATACGGGTCCGGCCCACTCTTCATCATCCAGATAGTCTTCAGGAATCATGCAACGGGCATCACGAATGGCGGAGGATGTCGAGCGCGACCGTTCGCACGCCTTCGATGATGAACTGCACCCCGATCACCATGATCAGAAGTCCCATCAGGCGCGTCATCACACTCATTCCAGTGCGGCCCACGCGCTTGACGATGTACGGT
>JALYYT010000244.1 GCA_030946285.1 Gemmatimonadota bacterium | reverse complement strand
TGTTCGCTACTGGCTACTCGGATGGAGGTAATGGACTGAAGATCCATCCGCGTCCTCCTCCAGGCCATCCGTGCTGACCGCCGCCGATTGAGTAGAAGAGAACAGTCGCTGAACCTGGGCACGAATACGCCGTTCGAACCACACGCCCAGCGCGTTGCTCAAGTGGCGCGTTCGCACACCCATCGCGCTTAACCCAGAAGTCGACGAGTTGAGAGGCTGACAGAGTCTTATGTTGCGAGCGCGCGGTTGCCTTGCCGCCTCGCTGGCCGCCGTACGGGATGTGCGAGTCCGCCGTTCCGTGGATCACGACGACAGGCACGGGTCTCGTCAGTTCACACGTCGGAAGTGGATCGAACAGCGTGCCCGAAACGGACGCGATTGCCGCAATTCGGTCCGACAGCGAGCACGCCAGCAGGACCGACAGTGTTCCTCCATCGGAGTATCCAGTGGAGAACACGCGCGAACGATCGATGCTGAGGCCGGCCTCCAGATGGTCCAGCAGCGCCGTGACGAACGCAATCTCGTTCACATGCTCGACGTACGAGTAGCGGCAGCACTCCCCGATGTTCCAGCCCCGATGCAGGCCCTCGGGATACACCACGACGAACCCGAGCGAGTCCGCGATCCGGTCGAACGACGTTTCCCGCTCGATTACCGACGCGCTTGCGCTGCTACCGTGAAATACAAGAACCAGCGGCACTGGGCGTGCGGCATCGTAGCCGGCCGGAATATGCAGCAGATATTCCCGGTTCCTTCCGTCCACGTACACCTTCTTCACGAAGTCGCCAGCATGGGATTCGTGCGTGTAATACTCCGGCTCGGATGCAACCAGAGCCAGCAGTATCAACGCGAGCGCTATCGCGATCGAACGCCGAACGGTTGGTCGGACAGTCATGGCCGGGAAGGAGGTGCGACAAAGAACGTGATGTCGTCGCTGCGATTTATCGCATTGGACGGTCGATCGGAAGAGGACATCGATGCAAACCAGTGGATTTGCGTAGTTAACCGCTGGAAACGGCACCGTGCCCACCGCGGACGGAACGGGTCATCCAACCTCGTGTGCGGAGATTGCGCGGAACAGTTCCTGCTTTATCAGCCACCGGATGCCAAAAAAGACCCGAAGTGCGGCGACCTCCAGGTCCGCCGCCCGCGCACTACTTGCCAGCAAATTCGGACACGCGGAGTTCCGTCCCGGTCAGTGGCCACCCATAGACGCACTGCTCTCCGGCCGCGATACGCTGGTCGTGATGCCCACCGGCAGCGGCAAGTCGGTCATCTATCAACTTCCGGCCGTACTGATGCCGGGCCTCACACTCGTCGTAAGCCCGCTGATAGCGCTGATGAAAGACCAGCACGACAAGCTTGGCGCACTCGGAGTCGACTCCGTGGCGATGCATTCCCATCTATCGACTGCCGAGACGCGAGAGGTCCATCGTCAGATTGCCGATGGTGAAGGAGAAATACTCTACGTTACTCCAGAGCGGTTCAAGGATCGCGAGTTCTTCGAGCAGCTCCTACAGCGTGATATATCGCTCTTCGTAGTAGATGAAGCCCACTGCGTTTCGCAGTGGGGTCATGACTTCCGTCCGGACTACCTCACGCTGGGCTCCATCGCCGAACGCGTCGGCCGTCCACCCGTACTCGCTCTGACTGCCACCGCGACGCAGACCGTTCGCGACGACATCATCCGGCAGCTGGGCATGCGCGACCCCTTCATTACCGTCACCGGCTTCGCGCGGCCGAATCTTCGTTTCGAAGTCGTCCGCACCGTGAACGACAATCTGAAGGACAACGTAGTCGCGAACATCCTGCGTGAGACGCCTGGGTCCGGTGTCATCTATGTCGCGACTGTGAAGGAGGCGGCCCGACTCCACGCTCAGCTCTCTGAACGGTTCGAGGGTGAGTTCGAGATCGGACTGTATCATGGCAAGCTGCCCGCAGCCGAGCGGCGCGACACGCAGGACCGGTTCATGAGCGGGGAGATCAAGGCGATCGTTGCGACCAACGCGTTCGGCCTTGGAGTCGACAAGCAGGACATGCGCTTCGTGCTTCACTATCACTTTCCGGGCTCGATCGAGTCGTACTATCAGGAAGCGGGACGCGCGGGGCGGGACGGAGCGCCAGCAACATGTACGCTCCTCTACCGCGTCGAGGACAAGCGAATCCAGTCGTATTTCCTGGGCGGCAAGTACCCGGAAGTCTCGGAAGCGGCGCGCGTTGCAATCGCGCTCGAGAAATATCCCGCCGATTCACTGGTTCCGGTCTCTGATCTCGCTGACGTAACCGAAGTCGCGACACGAAAGGTCAAGATCGTGCTGGCACTCCTCAAGAAGCACGGACTTGCGCGCGAGCATCGCGGTAGCCACTGGCAGCGCTTGCGCGACAACCTCACCTCCATTGATCTGAGCGCCGACCTTACGGACTACGAGGAGCGGCGCGCGCGGGACCAGGCCCAGTTGAACACCATAATCCAGTTCTGCCAGACCGCCGGCTGTCGGACACGCTTTATCCTGGAGCATTTCGGCGAGGAAGTGGACGCCGACTGGGCCTGTGGGAATTGCGACGCCTGTGACCAGCTCACCGAGTGGGAGAAACGCCGCTCCGCATAGCGCACCAAGCGCGGCAGACTGTCTTAGCTTTATCGCAATGAGATTTCCACCCCTCGTTGGCCAGCTCGCGCGTCAAACGCGTCTCCTTTTCGTCGTATTCATGGCGGCGTGGCTCATCCCGATGTTCGTGGATTTCCCGAGCCGCTACGAGATCCCGATCCATCGCGCGTTCACTTTTGTCGCCGTCCTTTCGCTGTTCCTGCAGGCGGGGATCTGGACCAACGTAATCGTCAACCACTGGTCCCATTCCTACATCGTTCGCCACAACCGCGATCGCGCCGGCGCTACGACGATCCAGGCACTCGCAGTCGTCATCAAGGTGGTGCTCTGGGTCCTGATCGCTGTCATCACCCTGGAAGAAGGATTCAAGCAGAACGTAACAGCACTGGTCGCCGGGCTTGGTGTGGGAGGCATTGCCATCGCATTCGCGCTACAGAACGTTCTGAGCGACCTGTTCGCGGCCATGTCAATTGTCACCGACAAGCCTTTCGTAATCGGCGACGCCATTCAGGTTGACACGTTTTCCGGAAAGGTCGAGCACATCGGTCTCAAGTCCACTCGTGTACGTTCTGACAGCGGCGAGCAGATCGTCTTCGGGAACAGCGATTTGCTTAAAGGCAGGATCCGCAATTTCGGGCGCATGGAAGAGAGACGCGCCCTGCTGACCACGCGCGTGTCGGGGAGTACGCCACCCGACCGCCTCGCGCGCATTCCGAAAATAGTTCGTGAAGTCGTAGAGAGCGTCCCGAACACGCGATTCGTTCGTTCCGCCATGACTCAGGTCGGCGAGACCACGATTGATTTCGAGACAGTCTACTTTCTGACCGACCCTGCGTATCAGATCTACGTGGACACTCAGCAGGCTGTGATGCTGGAACTCATGCGCCGCCTGCAGGGCGAAGGAACGACACTGGCCGTCCAGCTCGAAGCGGCGGTGAAGGAGCGAGCCGGTGGAATCCTGGGCATCGGACCCGGCACCGGTCCGAATCCGACTCCACCGGGACCGGACGTCCCACAGTCAACTCAACCCACCGCACCGCAGCCACAGCAGACTCCAGCACCTGGAGCGTAAGTCAGCTACTTGGCTTTGGGAGGTAGCCCGCATCTGACGGCTCAGCCGCCGCCTCAGCCGCCGCCGCAGCTGCCGCCGCAGCTGCGCGCCGAAGTCGCGCGATCATCGCGTTGAGTCCGACTTCGCGCGCGTTCAATCCCATTCCATCCATCAGCATTCGCACGAAATCATCCGGGATGGATAGAGTGACGGCTGGCGGTTGCTCGTTCACGGCGGAAAAGATCACGGCCAGTACAGCCGCGATGGTCGGCGATTGCCGGACGTTGACGTCCGCATAGAAATGCATCTTCCCGTCGTGCAACTCGGGGAAGATGTCCACCCGGGTCTGACATTCGGGCACCGTGAATTCGGTCCGGTCAACTTCCGCGTAACGCTCAGGAACCGGTTCGAGTTTCCGCGAGTACTGGACGAGCGCCTGCATCTTGTCGGCCCGATCCATCGCGCGGAAGCGGCGGAGCACTTTCTCTATCGCCTCCGGTAAGGCCGATCCGGACGATTGACCGGAAGCCGTCAATGCTAGCGGTCCTCTCCAATCCCGCTTCTGGACACGAGCTGCGCAGCCAGTACAGTTTGTATCACACTGGTGATGTTGTTCGTCGCGCCCTCGGCGGCACTCGCCGCGTCGCTCGAGATGTTGATGAGTCTCGCCTGCGCGAGCGCATTCGCGATAACCGGCGCCACCTGCGGGAGCAACTCGATCTGACGATATCTGAAGTAGCTCTCCCCGCCTGCCTGAATCGCGGCATTCACCTTGGCGATACTCTCTGCGTTCGCCGTAGCTACACGCGTGATGCGTATGGCTTCCGCATCGGCAGCCGCTTCCGCTTCGATCTTCACGCGTTCTGCATCGGCGCGCGCCTGCGCTATCTGCGTCGCCTCCAGCTCCGAGGTGCGCTGAACCGCCAGTGCATCCTGCTTCAGCGCTTCCGCCTGCGCGATTAGCGCCGCATTGGAAGCCTTGGTCTGTTCGAGCTCACGCTGCTTGTCCGATATCACGCGTTCGGCTTCGAGTTGCGCTTCCTTTGCGCGCCTTGCCTGCTGCGCGGACACGATGTCGGCGTTCGCCTGAGCCTCGGCGGCTGACTGTCGGCGCCGAGCATCCGCGACTTCCGATTGTACGACCTTGATGTTGAGTGAATTGAAACCGAGACCGAGATCGGTGAGTTCGCGTGAGCACGCCTTGCGAATGATCACCGCCAGCGGATCGTCGTCATCGTCGGCCGCCTGCACGGCCGCAAGCGCGGTCCCCTGCACGGCGACCGCGGCGGCGACGCTTGGTATTTCCGCGAGTGATTGAGTCGGGAGCGCGCGAGGTGCCGTCTTCGCCGAGAACAGCTGATCGTGCGTCAACAGGTTGATGGCACGGCGTCCGGAGCTCGAGAGGAGATCCGTTATCGTGCTCATCTGATCAGGCTCCGGCTTCGCAAAGAATCTGTTCGCCGCCGTCTTGATCATTGCGTCCGTCTCGCCGACAGATACGATGGCGCTGGCCAGAACGCGCACCTTGATGGGCTGAGGGTGGCCATTGTCGTCGACGTCGGCCGTCTGGTCGGTAATGTCGAGATCGACGTTGATGACCTTGCTCGACAGCGTGGTGCCGGTCGTGAGCAGCGGAATCTCCTTCGACTTTCCCGGACCTCGATATATGACTGTTCCGCCGCCAGTCCAGCTCACCAGTCTTATGGTTCCAGCTTCCACGTTACGCAGAAAGGAAGCAACGATCGTGGGGATGAGTATGAGGACGACGAAAATCACGCCGACTATGAGCAGTAATGATTGCATGGAATGGTTGCCCTGTTGTGTTTGTTGAGCCTTCGGTTTACATGCCCGCGCGTCCCACGTACGATACGATGCAGCGATTGCGCGCCGTCTCGACTTCCTCCACCCGCAACACGTCACCAGCGCGAACCCGCACTCCGAGCGCAAGATCGTCCGCCTGCAGAGTTCCGAGACACTGCACGATCTGTCCGTCCACTTCGATTGCGACGAGACCCTGTCCGTTGTTGTCGAAACCACTTGCGGCGTGCGCTTCACCCATGAGGCTCGACTCGAGTGTTACTGCCGGGTTGGAGGCAAATCTGAACATCAGCCGCCACAGGGGAGCGACGAGAACTCGTTCGAACATGATGCCGCCCAGCAGAGCGACCAACACCAGAAGGATGCCGTCTAGAAATGGCCGTGCGACTATCCCGGTGAGACCAAACCCCACGAGCAGACTGAACAGCAGCCGCGGCGAGGCGAGCGCGAGTATCGCCGACTTGAAGCCGCCTGCGTGGGCAGACGTGTGCGCCAGGTTGTGTGAAACCGAGTGCGCAGCCTGGTAGCCGTGTGGCGCACCAGCTTCATGCGATCCGGCGGCATGCTCGCTGTGCGGAGCCGAGGCGTGGCCAGGCGCGTGTGTTCCGGAGTGGGAAAGGCCCGTCGCCGCCATCGCGAGCAAGCCAGCGCCGCCGAGTGCGAGCGAGAAGGTGTATGAGTCCATAGGGCTCTATCGTGAATATACGCGCCCGCGTGCCATTCCGTGCGCGTGATCGACTGACTCCGTTCACGCGACGGGAGCGTTTCTGCTGCGGCTTTGGAGACGTGCGCTAAGGCGCTGCGGGAACGCGAACGAGAGCGGCTAGCTTTTCCTCGAGATTCCCGGTCGTCGAACATGCAACCGGCGGCGAGCCGAACGTCAACGGTGCGGCGGTAGCCTGTACCATAGTTGCAATCTGAATTGTGGAATCGCTGGCTGCCTGAAGCTGAGTTACCACACTGAGCGTCACCGCGTAAAGGTCCGCGTTAGGGCCGCCTCCAGTACCGGTACCGCAATCGAGAAAGTCGGACAGTCGCTCGCCACCAAGAGTGTGCGTACGACGCATGCCCTCGTTCCCGAGCGTGTGCGATGCGGCGTCGCTCAAAGTCAGTCCGATACCCATTGTCTGATACGCGGCAGCCAGTCGCGGCCACGCAGTCGCGATCGGCATTCGAACGCTGGACCGGTGCGCAGACTTGAACTCCGGCAGACTGCCCATTCGCGCGCCCATGGATTCACCGGTCTCTATCGATCGCATTCCGGACATTGTTTCATTGGCCGGCGCTCCGCTCGAAGCGCATCCGGCGATAAGAAGGGCCGGGACGAAAGCGATTCCGAGAGCGACCAGCACGTTCGTACGGCCTGTCGAGTGGTGAGACATCCTTGCCTCCCTCGTGGTGGTGGAGGATTAATGTACCGTGCGGAATCCGCGCCCGTGCCGCGGTCAGATCGTCAGGCTGTGTTCGGAAGCAGCGCATTGTGCCATGAACGGCCAGCGGACGTCTCGAAGCGATTGCGCCATTCACCCGCACTCTGAACGCTGAGGTCGAACACTGCCGTATCCGTGCGCACGGCGCCGTCACGCGCAAGATTCACGAACGCCGCACGGTCGGACACGGCGATCGCGCCGCCCGGCTCACGAAAGTAAACGCGTGAGTTGCCCAGCAACGCCGTGCCGAGCCGTTGCTCGAGTCCGCTGAGCACGCGGAACAGCGCGTCGAGCGAGCAGCCGGAGGCATTTTCGTCCCGCTGGTCAATGCCTATCGCGAGGAATCTGCCGTCGCGCCAGTCGCGCCCGACGGTGAGTGGCGAGCCGTGCGCGCGCCAGCCTGAGAGATACTCATCGATGGCCGACAACAGCGTCGCTTCCTGATCGAGCGACATTTCGGTCGCGCTTCCAAAAACCCAGACGCGTGCATCATCGGGAAGCGTGTCAAAAGCAACGAGCGACATCTCTCAATATACGCCGAGAGTGCCCCCGGAATTACATGCTGCTCATCGGCCGAAGCCGGTGCTCGGCCGTCAGGCCATGGCTTCCGCGGCCTCCGGTGTCGCCGCCTCGCCCTTTTCCGCACGGGTCCGGATCGCGTCCTCGAATGCAGCGAGTTCTATGACCATAGCCGCACGGAGATGCTCGATGTCGTCCGGAGAGCCCTCGCCCTTCCAGATCTTGTCGATCTGCTGTACGGTACGAACCGCACCGACGTTGAGTGCCGCGCCACGAGCCCGAGTGACAACCGAATTGAGCATCGCTACATCCGGAGTTCCTGCCTGTGCCTGCGACAGCGTCTCGTCAAGTTCGTGTAGAACCTGGTTGGCGATAGCGAGCATCGGCTGAATCGTGCGGCTGTAGAAGCGGAGGCGCTTGCTCATTTCGCGCCAGGATTCCCAACGTACCGGCGAGCGTTCCATGGCACGATTGATCCGGCCGGCAAACGACTGGATGGCGATCGGCTTCTTCACGAAATCGATTGCGCCGTAACCGAGTGCCGCCTCGACTGTCTCGATGTCCGCCTGTGCCGTGCAGCAGAGCACGGGAATGTCGCGGAGATGCGGAAGACTGTGCTTCTCCTTGAGAAGCTCCAGACCGTTCATGTCGGGGAGCATCATGTCGGCGATGACCATATCTATCGGCTGCGTCTTGAGCTGGTGCAGCGCTTCGGCCCCCGTGTGCGCTTCACAATACGCGTAACGCATCCGCTTTAGAAGCGCCGAGATTATATGGCACGTGACGAGGTCGTCTTCGATGATCTGGATCATGAATCAAGTATCGGCGGTTTCTGCGTGGACTGAATACACGGTTCGCGAGAGAGAAGCACTCATGCGAAAGCCCTGTCAGGCAGCGACTGCATGCGCCGGAAACGCCCGTTCAAGGATCGACCTGACGCGCGCGAATTCGTCCTCCAGCCGTTCGATGAGCGTGCCGGCTTCCGCGATATCCAGCTTCTGGCCGGCGCCCTGGAGCGCTGCGCCGAGTCCCGCAAGTACGGTCGCCCCCATGTTACCGCTGCTTCCCTTGATGGCGTGACCGGTCCGCTCGATGGAGCCCATGTCGGCTGCCTCGAACGCCACATGCAGCGTTACCAGGCGCGAGCTTGTATCGGACACGAATGTCACGATCAGCCGTGCAACAAAATCATCGCCGTCCTCTGCCATGTTCGCGAGATTGTCGAGAATCGACAGATCGACGGACGACTGGTTCGCCACGTCATCCGGAGTCGCGAACTGAGCTGCGAGAGCCGCGACGAGCGACGGATCCACCGCGAAAGACGGCGCGGCAACCGACTGTTCGGGAAGCCGGCTCTCGCGCAACTCCTCCGCATTGAGCGCGGTCGTGAAGATGAATCGGCTCGCGTCGTTCGCGGGAGAGTCTGCTGGCGCCGCGGTTTCGCGCGGAAGCCAGCAGTCCACCGCCGTTTCAAGCTCTTCCAGAGCGATCGGCTTGGGAATGAATCCGTCCATGCCCGCATCCAGACACCGTGCCCGGTCCTCGCGCATGGCGTTCGCCGTCATCGCAATGATCGGCGTGTGGCGCCCGGTGGGATTCTCCCGCTCGCGAATACTCTGCGTTGCCATGTAGCCGTCCATGTCGGGCATCTGGCAGTCCATGAGAACGAGGTCGTACGGAATCTGGGCTAGCATGTCGACCGCTTCCTTACCGTTGGAAGCGATGTCGCAGCGGTATCCGAGCTTCTTCAGCATATGTGAAGCGACGCGCTGATTCACCGGGTTGTCCTCGGCTACCAGCGCCAGCGTCCCTGCCCATGGCGCGCGAACATTCGCATCCACACCGACGTTGGCGCTGCTCTCG
>JALYYT010000024.1 GCA_030946285.1 Gemmatimonadota bacterium | reverse complement strand
GCGCAAGACCTGACACCGACATCGGACACCGACCTCGCCTACAATCGTATATTTCCGGCATGGTAAGCGTGGCGCCTCCTCTGGAGCAGATCACCCGGACGATTGTTGAGCAATTTCATCCGCGTCGCGTGGTGTTGTTCGGAAGTCGCGCTCGCGGCGACTCCCGTCCCGACAGTGACGTGGATCTGATGATCGAGATGGACAGCCCACTCGCGCGCGGCGCGCGCACGGTCGAGATCCTGAAGACGTTTGGTGTGCGGCCGTGGGCCATGGATGTGATAGTGTACACGCCCGAAGAGGTAGCTGCCCTCAGCGGCGTGCCGGGCACTCTGCTTTCATTGATCGAGGCAGAAGGACGCACACTGTACGAGCGCCGGTGATGAGGAGTACGCCTCGATGACGAGATTGACTGGCCCGACAGCCTGGGTCGCCAAGGCGGATAACGATCTGCTCAACATTCGAAACAACCTGGCGGCTGCCAACGTACCCTGGGACGATCTGGATGACCTCGATGAGAAAACCGGGCGATCACTTGTCGCCGCAGCCGAAAAGATCCGGGCGCGCATAACCCTGCTGCTGTAGGCAGGGTTGGCGGTGATCACCTCGACGGGCAGCTCGAGACCGCCGACTACCTGGCGCTCGCGAGCCATTCGCGATAGCAGGCAAGTCATGGCCCGGTCCTCAGCCCGCCGCTGGGGAGGCCGAACCGTGGATGGTGGCCTTGAATCCGGGCTACCCCGTTCGCTTACGGGGAACTATTATTGCCGCCGACCGGTATCCCTATCCGATGCGCTGTTCAGAGTTCAAAGATCTCCACTGCTCCTTCGTAGACGACACCCTCGCCGGGGTCGAGCTAGTTCGGATGCAGCGTCATATCGCCGAGTGCGCCGAGTGCGCCCGGGTGGATGCGGGCGTCCGCCGGTCGCTGATGCTGGTGCGCAGTCTGCAGCCGATCGAGCCTTCAGCAGATTTCTCCGCGAAGCTGGACGCGAGGCTGCGCGAGTGCAGGCTGACCCAACAGGTGGTTACCAGTTACGGGTTCCGGACTGTGGCCGCAATTGGAGCAGTCGCCTCGCTGGTGATGCTGGCCTATGTAGCCGAGACGATGAGATCGGTGGACCAGCGTCCGACGGACATCGTGCTCCCGCCAGTGGTTGCACTGGCAGTTCCTCCTGACACCACACCCGCGCCTTCGATAGTCGCATCGGTTTCCACCGGAATTCCGATATGGCCGGCCGCACTGCTCGTCGAGCAGAGCAGTGGTCTGCAGACGGTGAGCTACACTCAGGCGCGTTAGCGCGACCGCTGGAAAACGCACCAGTAGCCATCCGCCGAAATTAGATTTTGGGCATGGCCTCAGACGCTGCCCTCAAGACGCTCCGCGACGCCGTGAAGAAACGGCAGTTCGACGGGGCGTATTACGTTCATGGCGACGATGAGTACCAGAAGAACGAAGCGGTGAAGCAGCTTGTCGCCGCCGCCGTGGATCCCGCCACGCGCGACTTCAATCTGGACTACCGCCGAGCGGCCGATCTGGATGCGGAATCTCTCGGATCGCTCCTGGGCACTCCTCCAATGATGGCAGACAAGCGCGTGACGGTGATCCGCGATGTCGGCGCGTTGAAGAAGGATGCCCGCGCCGCGCTCGATCGCTATCTCAAGCATCCGCAGCACGACACGCTGGTGATCCTGGTCGCAGCGCCCGGCGCCAAGTCCGACAAGCCGTTGCAGATGTCAACGACTCCCATGGAGTTCAATCCGCTGGATGGCAGCCGCGTGTCTCGCTGGATTACGCACCACGCCAAGTCCGAGCTGGGCGTCGAGATCGCCGAATCCGCGGTAGATCTTCTTCATGCGGCGGTCGGGAACGACCTGTACCAGCTCTCGGCGGAGCTGGACAAGCTCGCGAGCTATGTGAACGGCGGTACGATAACCGAGGAATCGGTGAGCGCCGTGGTCGGTGTCAGACGCGGTGAGACGGTCGCCGATTTCCTGGATCTGGTGCTTAAGCGGGACGCGACGGGCGCGCTCGCACTCATACCACATATACTGTCGCAACCCAAGACGAGCGCGGTCAGCGTGGTGATGGCGCTCTCGACCCAGATGCTGGCGATCGGCTGGGGACGCGCACGTCTTGATTCCGGCCTACCGCAGGGGCGGCTCGAAGGCGAGTATTTCCAGCTGCTCAAGTCCACGGGTGCATATCCTGGTCGCCCGTGGGGCGGCGCGGCGCGTGCCTGGGCCTCGGCGGCGCGGGACTGGAAGCTGGACGAGTGCGACCGTGCGGTCGACGCGCTGCTCTCGGCGGACGTCGCTTTAAAGGAGTCCCGGGTATCCTCCGATAGCCAGCTTCTGGCGACGGTCGTGCTCGCCTTGTGCGCGGCGGCCGGACGTAGAAGAGCGGCGTAAGATGCGACAGTCAAGAGCCATCAAGGCACCATTTAAGCGACATAAAGGCATATCAATGAATTTCTTCACGTTTTTGGCCGAATCCTTCCGCGCGCGCACGACGCTGTTTGGAGCGCTTGTAATCGGTATGGCACTGCCCGCAGTGGCGCGTTCGCAGACTGCGAATGACTCGGCGGCATACGCCCGGGCTCGCGAGATGGTGTCGAACGGTGACGCGGTGAAGGGTCGCCGAGTCGCCGATTCCGTGGCGGCCGCGGCGCCGGCGGGGTCGGGCGCGTTCGCGGAGGGGCTGTTCTGGCGGGCGATGCTCGCCGAGAATGCGAAGGATTCGGAACGGTACTACCGACAGATCATTGTTGACTATCCGCTGTCCGGACGGGTGAGCGATGCGCTTCTCAGAATCGGTCAGCTGGAGTCAGCGCGAGGGGACAATGCCGCAGCGCTGCAGCATTTCCAGCGGCTGGTGCTCGAGCATCCTGACAGCCGTCTGCGGCCCGAGGCCAGCTACTGGGTGGCCCAGATGTACTTCAAGGCCAACGATGCCTCGCGGGCATGCACTGCGAATGCCGACGCTCTGGCGAATGTGAAGCAGGGGAATGTGGAGCTCAAGAACCGGATCGACTTCCAGCAGCAGCGCTGCCGAGGCGTGGCACTGGCTAGCACAGCACCGTCGGCAAAGCCCTCGGCTCCGGTGTCAGTACCGGTGGACCGTTCGCCGCCAGCCGAGAGCGCCAGACAGGTCACGACGAAGAAAGCCGAAGTGAAGGCCGAAGTGAAGGCGGAAGCGAAAGCGGAGTCGCTGGCAACCAGGGCACAAGCCAGGGCTCAGGCGCGCGCGCGGGATTCGATAGCGACGGAGCGGGCACTCGAAAGAGTGAGAGCCGAGTCCATTTCAATAGCGAAGACAGCGGAAGCCCGTGCGCTTGCGAGTGCGAAAGCCAGGGCTGACGCAAAGGCAGACGCCGGGGCGCGCGCGGCGAAGGCGGCATCGAGTTCGTCGAGTCGTCCGGATACCAGTGCGCAGCCGTCCAGCGTTCTCTCCGGGCACCCAGGTGCGGTGACGCGCCAGCCGACCCGTGAAGAGGTAGCGCGGGCGCTGGCATCGGCCGACATGCCGGTGGGGAAGAAAGTGGCCTCACAAATGGCCACGAAAACCGCGGCGAAATCCACGGCAAGGACAGCAACAACAAGGACAGCGACGAGAGCGGCCAGCGCGTCGAAGGCGAGCACCGGGTCTGGCATGTTCGCGGTGCAGATTGCCGCGTTCGGAACGAAGCAGGCTGCGAACGTGCTGGTCGCGAAGATGCGCGGTCGCGGATACGATGCTTATGTAGATGGCGGTGAAGCGCCGTATCGTGTTCGGGTTGGTCACTACTCGAGCCACGCGCTCGCGACCGCTGCACTCGAGAAACTGAAAGCGAAGCACATAGACGGGTTCGTGGCGGAGAGGTAACCGCGTGGCGAAGGACACGACCACGCCGCTCATGCAGCAGTACCGGGAGATAAAGGCAAGACATCCCGGTACGATCCTGTTCTTTCGGATGGGCGATTTTTACGAAACGTTCTACGATGACGCCGAGCTGATAGCGCGAGTGCTCGGCATCACGCTGACGTCGCGCAACAACGGCGGAGCGTCGCAGGTGCCGCTCGCCGGCGTTCCGGTGAAGGCGGGCCCGGATTATGTGCGGCGGCTGGTGCAGATGGGCCATCGCGTTTCCATCTGTGAGCAGGTGTAAGATCCGAAGACAGCGAAGGGAGTGGTTCGGCGCGAGGTCGTAGAGACGGTGACTCCCGGTGCGGTGTTCTCGGACGATCTGCTGGACGGTTCGCGCAACAACTATCTGTGCGCGATGTCGTTCGACATGAAGAGCGCGCAGCCGCATGTCGGGATCGCCGCGCTGGATCTGTCCACGGGCGAGTTGCGTCTCATTGTGGCAGAAGCTGTAGAGCTCGAAGCGATGTTCGCGCGGCTGTCACCGCGGGAGCTGATACTGCCGGAAGATGTGACGGCGGATTTCGGAGCGATGCTGGTGTCCAGGCGCCCGGCGTGGGAGTTCGACGCGGCGATGGCGCGCGAGGACCTGCATCGTCAGTACTCAGTGCAGTCGCTGGAAGGGTTCGGCGTGGAGAAGGGCGACGACGTCGCAGTCGGCGCGGCCGGTGCGTTGCTCCGATACGTGCGGGAGCTGCAGCCGTCCGGAGTTCCGCATCTTCGCGCGCCGATCGTCGAGCGCGCCGGAAGCACAATGCCGCTGGACGAGATGACGCGCAGAAATCTGGAGCTGACGGAATCGCTCCGCGGCGGCGCGGGTCAGGAGGGGACGCTGATCGGCGTGCTCGATCGAACACTTACTCCAATGGGTGCGCGTCTGCTTCGCCAGTGGATTCTTGCACCGCTGACGAATGTCGCAGCGATAGACGCGCGCCTTGACGCAGTGGCAGCTCTCACGGCCGACGCGATGACGCGCACGACATTGCGCGGCGCTCTGGATGGAGTGCGCGACATCGAGAGGCTTGCGGCGAAGGTTGCGGCGTGCAGGATCACTCCCCGCGAACTGCGCGCGCTCGGCGACTCCGTGGCGAGACTGGGCGAAGTGGAGCGTGCGGCGGCGCGTCTGCAAGGCGACGCGCTGCAATCCACGCTCTCGAGATGGGATGCGTGTCGCGAGCTTGGTGACGACATCAACGATTCACTTGTGGAACGTCCGCCGCTGGCGCTCGGGGAAGATCCGACGATTCGAGCCGGTTTCGATGATGATCTGGACGAGTTGCGTTCTTTGCGTGACGGCGGAAAGGACGGAATCGCCAGAATCCAGAGTGAGGAGCGAACGCGAACCGGTATCAGCTCGCTCAAGGTTGGTTATAACCGCGTGTTCGGTTACTACATAGAAGTGACGAACACGCACGGTCACAAAATTCCGGACGATTACCAGCGTCGTCAGACGCTGACCGGCGCGGAGCGATACGTGACACCGGCCCTCAAGGAATTCGAGGAGCGCGTGCTGTCGGCGGCTGATCGCATCGAGACACGTGAGCGCGCACTGTTCGAGACGCTGCGTGCACGTATTGCACGCGAAGCGGCGCGGCTCCAGTGCGCGGCTCGCGTGATCGCGGAACTCGATGTTCTGGCGACTTTGGGAGATGTTGCGGAGTCGGAATCATATGTGCGGCCCACCCTGACCGACCGTTTCGATCTCAGAATCGTTCGAGGACGTCATCCGGTAGTCGAGCGCATGATGCCGCGCGAGAAGTTCATTCCGAACGACGTGACGCTGACGGCCGACTCACGCGTGATCATACTGACTGGTCCGAACATGGCTGGAAAGTCAACGATACTGCGGCAGATCGGGCTGATAGTTCTGATGGCGCAGATCGGGAGTTTCGTTCCGGCGGCTTCCGCCGAGATCGGAATCGTGGACCGTCTGTTCACCCGGGTGGGGGCGAGCGACAACCTGGTGCGTGGGCAATCCACGTTCATGGTCGAGATGAGCGAGACGAGCGCGATCCTGCATTCGGCGAGCGCCAGATCGCTGGTTCTGCTGGACGAGATCGGACGCGGCACTTCGACCTATGATGGTGTATCCATTGCGTGGGCGGTGACGGAACACATTCATGACGAAGTGGGGTGCAAGACGGTATTCGCGACGCATTATCACGAGCTGACCCAGTTGAGCGAGGAGCTCTCGGCGGTCAGGAATTTCAACGTGCGCGTGCGAGAAATCGGTGAGGAGATCCTGTTTCTCCACACACTCGAGCCTGGCGGCGCCGATCGTTCGTACGGGATCGAAGTCGGGCGGCTCGCGGGACTGCCGCGTCCCGTGTTGAAACGTGCGAGGGCTCTGTTGCGTCAACTGGAAGGCCAGCATCGTATGGCGCCGAGGGATCGTGCGGCTGACGAAGCGGCGGGACAGCTTGCATTATTCGGGACGGAATCGAATCCGATTGTGGACGAACTGAAGGGAATGGATCCCAACACCATGACGCCGCTGCAGGCACTCGACACGCTTGCGCGTCTGGTATCCAACGCTCAGCAAACGACTTGAAGCATGACGAACGATGAGACTGAATGCAGCGCGGCGCGATTACGAAACGCCAGCCTTCTGCTGGCTATCGTAACCGTTGCTGCCTGTTCGAAGGGCGACGGAACGAAGACCGCATTCGACGCCGGAATGGCGCGCCCGGATACGTATCCGATCATGCTGAACAAGGACATGCCGTTCCGTTATCCGCCAGCGTTGTACGCGGAGAAGGTTCAGGGCAACGTCACGCTGCGACTGTACATCGACAAGGACGGAGCGGTCGTTGACGATTCGACTCGCGTGATCGAGTCGGCGAAGATACCGACACTCGATTCGGCGGCGATCAAGGGTTCGCGTGAACTGAAGTTCGAGCCGGCGAAGTTGCGTGGTACACCGATGCCGGTGTCGATTCTCTTCCCGGTATATTTCCGGCACCCTGACGCACCGCCGCCTCCAGGTGACTCGATACTCAAGCACTCCGGAGTTGCGGGCGCGGACAGCTCGGGATCATCATCGAAAAAAGTCGCTGATTCCACCGGCCGGAAGAGCACGTCGAGCAAGTCGAGGGGCACCACGAAACGGCACAGACCGAGATAGCAGCATGCACATCAAGCGCAACGAAAGACCGTACGACAACGTGCTCGAGACGATAGGGTGGACGCCGCTCATACGCCTTAACCGCGTAACGCGCGGAATTCGCACGCCGGTGTACGGCAAGGCTGATTTCTTCAATCCGGGCGGGTCGGTGAAGGACCGTATCGGATTACCGATCATAGAGCAGGCCGAGCGTGAAGGGAAGCTGAAGCCTGGTGGAACGATCGTGGAAGGCACGAGCGGAAACACGGGAGTCGGTCTCGCGCTTGCTGCGGCGTTGCGTGGTTACAAGTGCATCTTCACTCTTCCAGACAAGATGTCGCAGGAGAAGGTGCGGCTGCTCAAGGCGTTTGGTGCGGAAGTGATCGTTACGCCCACTGCGGTGCCGCCGGATCATCCGGATAATTACGTGATGATGGCGAAGCGAATCGCGGAGGAGACACCGAACGCGATACTCGCGAACCAGTTCTACAATCAGGCGAATCCGGAAGCGCATTACGCGACCACTGGGCCGGAGCTGTGGGAGCAGAGCGAGGGACGCATCACGCACTTCGTCGCCGCCGCTGGAACCGGCGGTACGCTTACTGGCGTCGGACGTTATCTGAAGGAGCGCAATCCCGACATCAAGATCATCGCTGGCGATCCGACGGGTTCGATTCTGGCTGAATACTGGCGCACCGAGGGCGAGCACAAGATCGAGGGGACGCCGTACAAGGTCGAGGGAATCGGCCAGGACAAGCTTCCCGGCACGCTCGACATGAGCGTGATAGATGAGTACCACACGGTGAGCGATCGGGATTCGTTCGCGATGGCGCGCAGGCTCACGCGCGAGGAAGGATTGTTCGTGGGTGGATCGGCAGGACTGATCGCGAAGGTCGCGCTGGATCTCGCGCGGAGGGTGGATGATCCCGATGCGTTCGTCGTCACGTTCCTGTGCGATACGGGCGAGCGGTACCTGTTGAAGCTGTACAACGACGAGTGGATGCGCGAGAACCAGATGCTCGAGGCGGATCACGTCACACTCGGCGACATGCTTTCGCGGAAGGATGAGAGTGCGCCTGCGATCGTGAGTATTGCCCCGGCTTCGGGTGTGCGTCAGGCTCTGAACCTGATGGCGTTGCACGATGTGTCGCAGCTGCCTGTGATGGATGGCGACGAGTGTGTTGGTTCGGTTGTAGAGGCGACGTTGTCACAGCGCGGACTTGAAACACCGGCGCTGCTGGAAGCGACGGTGCGCGAAGTGATGGATGCGCCGTTTCCGATTGTTGATGTCGGTGAAACTATCGAGTTCGCGGTGAAGCTGCTGTCGAAGAGCACTCCGGCGGTGCTGGTTCGCGAGGATGGTCACGTGGGTGGGATCGTGACGCGGTCTGACATGCTGAGGTTCATGATGGGGCGGTAGGGTCGGGAGGGGGGAGGGCGTGCGCGCGCGCTACTCCTGCGACGTGACGGTCAGTGTTCGAACGACGCGCCGTGGGTCCACGCCTGCGGCGAGGACGACGGGGCTGGGTCCTCCCTATCGATCTACGGGGCCGTGTCCTCCCTATCGCTGTACGGGCCCGTGTCCTCCCTATCGCTGTACGGGGCGGCTATACTACAACGATATGTCAGCATCCTCGTCGGTCCCGCTCCGAATCACGGTCTTGATGGGCGGGGCGTCCGCCGAGCGTAATGTGTCGCTGGCGTCCGGACTCCGGATTGTGGAAGCGCTGGCTGGCAGGGGCCATGTGGTGACGGCGCTGGATCCGGCAACGGGAGTGCTTTCGCCGACGGAGCTCGCGGAGCTGCGCACGCGGAACGTGGGGACGGAGCCACCGAGCCTCGAGGCGCTGGCGGGTCTGGTCGAGCGATATCTGATGGACGACCTGATCGCGATGCCGGAGTTAAGGGAGGCGGATGTCGTCTTTCTGGCGCTTCACGGTGGTCAGGGCGAGGACGGCACGATTCAGGCGCTGCTCGATATGGCGGGGGTTCGATACACAGGAAGCGGGCATCTCGCGAGCGCGCTGGCGATGGACAAGGATCTGTCCAAGACGCTTTTCCGGGCAGCGGGGGTGCAGACCGCGGAGTGGTTGATGGCGCCTCAGCCGGCAGGACTGGTCGAACAGTCGCTCGGGCTCCCGGTCGTCGTGAAGCCGTCCAAGCAGGGGTCAACGGTCGGGTTATCCATCGTAAGGAACGCGATGGATCTGGACGCTGCCGTTGCCGAAGCTTTCAGGTATGATGATGAAGTCATGATCGAGCGTTTCATCGCTGGTCGCGAGCTGACGGTAGGAGTACTCGGCGACGATGCGCTGCCAGTGGGTGAGATCAAGCCGGCGAAGGAGATCTACGACTACGAGTGCAAATACACGCCGGGCATGGCGGTCGAGGAGTTTCCGGCGAATTTGTCTCCAAATGTTACTAAAAAACTGCAGGAGCAATCCTTGCGCGCATTCAGGGCACTGAAGCTGCGGGGATACGCGCGTGTGGATTTCCGGCTGGACGAGCGTGGAGAGTGTTTCTGTCTCGAAGCGAACACGTTACCGGGCATGACTGAATTGAGTCTGATTCCGCAGGGTGCGGCGGCAGCCGGGATAGCATTCGACGAGCTGTGCGAGCGGATCGTTCAGCTGGCACTTGGGTAGCACCGAAGGGCGCGCAATGGAAACGACGACCGAATTCAACGCAGCGGATTACGAGCCAGGGGTCGGGATAACGCCGGCGGTCCAGGCGATCATCGCGCTCAACGTCCTGGTGTATTTCTTCCAGCTGACGTCACCGATCGGCGCGCAGGACATCGCGGCATGGCTCGGACTTTCGGCGGCGGACTTTCCGGATCACTGGTGGTCCATTGCGACGTACATGTTCGTCCACGCGGGCTTCGCGCACATCGCGACGAACATGATAATGCTGTGGATGTTCGGTCCGCGGCTCGAGCGTGCACTCGGCGTCCGCGCATTCATCTACTTCTATCTGTGGTGCGGACTCGGCGGCGGAATCTTCCACCTGCTGTTCGAACAGCACGTCAATGTCATCGGCGCTTCGGGTGCCGTTGTCGGTGTAGTGCTCGCGTACGCGCTCAAGTGGCCGGACGACGAGGTTTACATACTCGGCGTACTTCCGATACGCGCGGTCTGGCTCGCGGTGTGGACCATCGCCTGGAACGTCGGAATGGCGTTCGCGAATTTCACCGGCTATTCGAGCGGCTCGGTTGCGTTCATGACGCACGTTGGGGGACTGGTATTCGCGTGGATCTATCTGCACGGGCCTAACGCATCGAGCTTGGAGAAAATCCGTCGGCATGTCGCGACAGTGCCCGACGACAGCAATCCGCAGCCAATTCCGAAGACTCCACGTGCGCCGAAGCGTCGCGACAGCACGCCGGCAGCGGATGACGCGGTGGCGCGGAGCAACGCGATAGTGAAGCGCCGTCCTCAGCCGCCGATGCTGTCGGCGCAGAATCCGAAAGTGCGCACCGAGGATGTGAACGCGCTGCTGGACAAGATCTCTCGCGAGGGGATGGGGAGTCTCTCCGGCGATGAGCGGGATCTGCTTCAGGAAATTTCGAGGAAGCTCCGCGGGACTTGAGGGCGGATGGCGGACGGGGGAAACACTCGTCATCCTCGCCGCAGGCGTGTGCCGGAATAGTCCGTCATCCTCGCCGAAGGCGTGGATCCACGGCGTGTCGCTTTCGTTCGTAACCGTCGCGTTGCAGGCGTAACGTCAGGAGCGGGACGTCTCCCAGAC
>JALYYT010000230.1 GCA_030946285.1 Gemmatimonadota bacterium | reverse complement strand
CTCTTACGTACATGATGAAGACGCTACCGAATCGGTAGCGTCTTTTGTCTGTTTAGAAGAGGCCGAGTTGTTTGATAGGTCGTGCGTCGCGAACGCTGATGAGATCGCTTGTCGCGGTTAGCAAGGGGAAGTGGTAATCGTGATCTCGGGCGTCTTCAAAGAGGTCGGTGAACCGATCAGCCATATCGCGAAGACGGCGCAGAAGGTGGTTCGTATCTTCATCCGTGGCGTAGTTTTCGAGGCGACCGAGCGTTCCATCCGTGCGTTGGTACACTTCCAAACGCTCGCCGACCGCGATACCGCGCGCTGCCTCGGCAAATCGCCGGTTGCTGTCGCTCGAAAAGGTCTTCTCGGTGACGGTTTCCCACCGGCAAATTGCGCGCGGGTCGTACTCCTTGCGCTGGATGCGGCCCGCGAATCCGAGATAGAGATCGCGGACGGCTTCTTTCGACCCCTCGACAAAGAGCGTGACCGCTGCTTGCAGGAATTCGCGCAGGAGTGGTTCTTCCCGACGACTGCGGAGGCTGCTCCCCTTGAGAATCGTCCGACCGTCGCGCTCGACGAGGGCATAATTCTTCATTTTCAGCGAGACCATGCCCGCATAGGAGCCATCGTAGGCGAGTTCGATGCCCGTCGGTAATGCCTTGGCAATGCCTTCCAGGAAGACTTCCTCGGCTGCTTGATCTGCTGGAACTGAAGCGGGCGGGACAAAGTAGACGCCATCGGTATCCACTTCAATCGGCGTCGCGCCGTGCGCTTCGAGTTCGCGCACTACTGCCTTGATAATCTCCTGCCCACGGAGCGTCACTTCCTCAGCTGCGCCGTAGTCATTGAAGAAGGCGCGCGAGTAGCCGAGGTTGCCATAGAATGAGTTGATGAGCACCTTGAAACTGCCCTGGATACCCTGCCAGTAACCACGCTCGCGTCCGGTCGCGCGGCGGGCCTCGGCCTTGGCGTGAAGCCGTCGCTCCGTCAACGTTCGCAGCAGTGGGAGCGTCACAGCGAGCGGATCGCGCCGCGAGCCAATGTGCCACGTTAACATGATGCTCGGATACATACTCGCGACATCGCACTTGACGACCGGCTTGAAAACGCCCGCGCGCAGCACATCGGCATATCCCCCCGGATACTCACGCGAGGGTTCCGGCTTTGGGATGGACTGACGTTCGCCGAGGTAGATGCGTACCATCAGATCATTGATTTTCTCGCCGGGACCACCCGTCGCGATGTCTTGCAGAGCGTCTGGCACAATCTGGGACTGATAGAACTCCGTTGGGACGCAGAGATCGCTGAGGATTGCGACATCGCGTACATCATCCAGCGCGTAGCGGACGACGCGCGTGCGATCTTCCTCCCAGACGCGGGCAATCTCCACCCCGGGGATAAATTCACGGTCGTCACGCGTGTAACCGAGCGCTTCGACGACATTCTTTAGCCCGTAACTGGAAAAAACGCCTGCCACGTCGTACCGCTGGATCTGCTGATAGGTGTCAACGATGTGCCGCCCGTAGATAAAGTGCTGCTGATACGGAATCGAGCGCGCGCCCACTTTGAATTGTGTCCGCGCGCTGTTGCCAGGGCGAAGCGACGAGCCGTCGCGTCCCCACGGGAGTGTCAGACCGTTAGCAGCCGCTCGTGCGAGGAAGTACGGAAAGTCGTAGTTGAAGATGTTGTGGCCCTCGATCACGTCAGGGTCAACATCACGGATAAAGGCTGTCAAATCCTCGAAAATGGTTGCCTCGTCCTCAGCCGCCGCGCCAAATAATCGCTCGTCGCCTGCGCTCGTGCGGACGCTGACAAGGAAGATGCGGGCATGGGGAACGAGCGGATCGAGCGACGTCGCCTCGATATCAAGCTGCATGCGGAGGAGGTCTTCGTAGACCATCCCCTTGAAAAGTGTGCGGCCCGAACTCGTCAAATACTGCTGGATGGGTGAGTTGAACAGGAGCGGTTGGTCGCCCGCATCGCGCAAGCGGCTCCGCACATCCTGAAAGGCATTCCAGTTCCGACATTCCACGAACCAGCAATACGTCGCGTCGCCCGCCAGTCGTATCGCACGGACATCGCCCGTGAGGTCCGGCCATGCGGGTTGCTGTGTCATCAGGAGCCAGGGGCGAAACGAGACGCGTTCCTCGACAACGCGACCGTCAACACGCCGGTACACGCGCATGCGGTCAGGCCCACCCCGTTCGACCGCGACGATGCGTTCGGTCGGGTCCGTGCCATAGAGATAGCGGTTCAGCGCGTCAGCCGTGACGGTGGACGGCTCGGTTATGATCGGTGCATGCATATCGGTCATTGTTGTCCTCATCTCGTCACGATAAGGATACCATGCCACGGACACCGTATACTGGCC
>JALYYT010000214.1 GCA_030946285.1 Gemmatimonadota bacterium | reverse complement strand
GCGGTAGTCTGCGTGGACTTGTCGGTTTTCTTCGCGGTCCCTTTCGTCCTGGTCCTGGCTGCCATCTTGTCTCCCGGTCTGGTTTGTCGGGCGTCAGAAGGCAAGCGTCGTTCCAATGGGCGGCATTCAGAGCAGACGTACCTGCTCCGCATCAATGCGGGGCACGCTGTGACACATGCGGCAGCGTGCCTCGTACTTGTCGGCCGCGCCAACCATTATCTGCGGGCTTTCGTACGGTGCAGGTCGCCCATCGATCAATCTCTGGTTGCGAGTGGCCGGTCCGCCGCACAGCACGCAGATCGCATGCAGCTTGTCAACGCTTTCAGCAATTGCCATCAGTTGGGGCATCGCACCGAACGGCTCACCACGAAAGTCAGTGTCGGTGCCGGCAATTATCACGCGCCGGCCCGTCTCGGCGAGCGTCGTCACAAGCGAGATGATTCCGGTATCCAGGAACTGCGCTTCATCTATTCCGATGACCTGCGCGGTTGGATCGAGACGCTGCGCGATCTGTGCTGCGGTGTCGATCGGGATCGCTTCGACAGTGCGACCATCGTGGCTGGATACAGCGTTGATCCCGGCATACCGCGCATCCAGTCGCGACTTGAATACCTGGACTCGCTTGCGGGCTATCAACGCGCGCCTGATCCGGCGGATAAGTTCCTCGCTCTTCCCGCTGAACATCACCCCGGCGATCACCTCTATCCAGCCGCCGGTATGCTGGTAACCGACTCCCACGGCGAACTAGCGGTCGAAGGGCCGTGGACGACGAGGCGCCGCACCCGGACGGCCGCCACGATCGTCGCGAGACGGGGCGCCCGAGCGGGGTCCGCGGCCCAGGTCGCGCTCCCTGCGCTCGCCGCCCGCTTCTCGCGGCTTGGACGCCCACGGTTTGCGAGCGCCGCCATCTGGCCGAGGAGGGCCGCCCTTTCGATCACGCGGCCCGCTTGACTCGCGGGAATCGCGGGAATCGCGGGAATCGCGCGCTCCACGTGAATCTCTCCCATCACGCGCCTCGCGTGGCGGACGCTTGCCTCGCTCGGGCCGGTCATCGGCTGAACCTTCCGGCTTGCGCGGTGTCGCGAACCGGAGCACGGGGCTACTGGCTGCCGCGGTCTTCGCACGTTCGAGATCGAGAAGACGGACGGCGGCGGCAGCGATCTCGATGCCGTCGTATTGCTCGAGCAATGGCTCGACGGCCAGCATCTCGCGGGAGGCCACGCCCTGCGTGAGGATCACCGAGATCTCGTCTCGAAGCACTGCATCGCGCGAGCGGGCCGCAGCGCCCGGTCCGTCGAGTGTGAGCGGTACCACTTCGCCGCCAAGGTCATGCAGTGCGACCATATCGCGCGGCGTCGCGAGCGCGACGATCTGCACCGGGCCTACTCCCGTGGCCTGAGCGATTTCGGTTGGCATGACGGGCGAATCGTACAGGACCACAGTGTGGCTGGGCGGAATCGCGTCGTATCTCGCGACTCTGATAGCATCGGTGGTGCGGCGATAGCCCAGGCCGCGCACCGTCTGAACAGCGTCAGCTTCGGATGCCGCATCGCGAACCACGACCGTGGCGGATGGCGGATCCAGGTGGTCGAGCAGCCGCCGGAGTGCCGCTGGACGGGACGCTGCGCTGACGCTGACGTAGTGAACGGGCGGGGCCGACGGGGAGATCTGGGGTGCCGCCGGGATGTCCGGCTGGTTCATCCGGCGTGCGGTGCGAAGGTGGTTGTCGATCAGCTTCTCGACTTCCGGGGTCTCGCGACGGGCGATGACGATCCGGGAGGCTTCCTTCGGGATCTCTCCGAGCAGGGACTCGAGACTCGTCACCGATTCGGGCGACGAACCGAGCTCATCGTCAATCCATGCTAGAACGATCGTTCGGAGCGCGTCCATCTTTATCGCCGAACGCTGGACGAGGAGCTGGATTTCGGACGCCGGTCCGGCGATGGCGTGGACCGGGCGGTCAGCGAGCATCCGTGCCGCGCGGTTGGCCGAGGTCACCGGGAGAATCTCGACGCCCTTTGACCCGCCGAAATGCGCTGCGGCCTCGCCGACCAGCACGGCCGTCTCGGCGTCGGGAGTCAGCACAATCAGCTGGAGCGAGCTTTGCGCGACATCCATGCGCTCGAATGCCGGCGTGATGATGCGCAGCAGTGCATCCGTCGTCCTTGGGAGAAAGTGTACGACGTTCTGGCTGCGTGAAGCCGTGCTGCGCTCGGCCTGTTCCATTCGGTGTTCGCTCGGTAATGTTATTGGGATGATATCCGCCATCGTGCTGATAAGGGCCGACCCGCAGCGGATCCCGCAATGTGCCACCAAGCTCGCCGGGATTGAAGGGGTGTCGCGTGTGTATTCCGTCAGCGGCGAGTGGGATCTCGTCGCACTCGTCGAAGTTCCGGACTTCGAAGGTGTAGCACGCGTGGTCACCGAAGATATTTCCAGTGCCCCCGGCATTCAGAAGACGCAGACCCTCACGGCGTTCCGGGTGTACTCGAAAGGTGACCTGGAGCAAGCGTGGGACATCGGTGTCAATTGAAGCTCTTCGCGCCATCCAATCGCTGCTGCCGGATGCCGAGATAGTTCAATCCGATGGAACCGCCGACGACGATTACGGCGGCGGATACGGTGACAGTCCGAGGCTGGCCGCCGCCGATTGCATAGGGGGGCGCCTGATGCGCGCTCACAGAATCGCGGGCGACGCGGTGGTGCGCTTCACGGGATTTCTCGATGGAATCCAGCGTGCTGCAATAGTCAGCCATCATCATGGCGTTCCGATCGTGCTTGGAACCGTTGCGGCCGCGATTCGCGTTCGCGTGAATCGCCGGATGGTGACATGGGGCCATCGAACGCCGTTCGTGTCGCGCAAGCTGTATCTGCCGCTCGAGTTGCTCGGACTCGATGCGCGCAGCGATGCCGGTGGTTTCGATCTGGTGGACACAAGCAGGACGGCGAATGATGGCTCGCTCGTGTCGAGACATCCGGCTGCGTTGCGCGCCGTCGCATTCGAGCGCGTCGGAAGAGATCGCGACGAGGCAGAGCGGCAGCTGGCGGAAGTCTGGTGCACTGATGGTGCGGAGCCGCTGTTCATTGACGGAGGGATAAGTGGCAGTGCGCGGGTCGCAGCGTCGAGTTGCGCGGTGGGTGTGATCAAGACCCATCGAGTGCTGTACGCCGAAGACGACTCGCTCGATGTCGTGATGTCGCTTCGCCGCGGAGAACGCAGCTCAGTTTTTGCATTGCCATCCCGCTCGCGCAGTCCCGTAATGAGCTGGTATCTGCGTTTGCGCGATCCACGCGGTCACGATGCGATGTTCGGACTCGTGCGCATCGAGGCGTCGGTGAGTGACGACGTCGCGGAGCGTGCTAACGAGATTTCGCGGTGGGTGATGGCAGAAGCTGCTCCCCTGTCGCTGCCGGACTCAAGGTGGGATCGCATGGTCTACGGAATAAGGGATTGTGAACAGTTTCTGAGGGCGATCGCGTGACGAAGGCACTCGGGAAAGTCGTTGCAACGGAGCGGAAACCAAACACGCCGCACGAGTTTCATTTCTGGACGGCACTTGATTCGCCGGTCGGTATCGGAACTATAGTGCGGGTCGACGGACGCACGCCGGTCAATGGCCACATCCCGCACGTGTACGGAATCGTTACCGAGGGGTTCAGCTATACCGATCTGGTGTCCCCGCTGCACGATGTCATGGGTCACGACGGCGCGCCGGATAGCGCCGGATTCGCCTCGGCGGATCGTACGGAGATAAGATTGTACAGCGCCGCGGTACTGCGGCAGATTCCCGAGGAACCGCTTCAGCCTGTTCCGATGGGCGACGTGTTTCTCGCGCTCGAAGAGGACGTGAACGTCGCGCTCCGGATGGACAGCTATCTGAAGGACGGGGCGAGCACAGGAATTCCGATCGGCGTGTATCGCGCTGGCGGGACGGACGCCACGATTTATCTGGACGCGGATTTTCTGGTCGGTCCCGAAGCCGCGCACCTCAACATCACCGGCGTGTCGGGTCTCGCGACGAAGACGAGCGCGGTGGAATGGCTCCTGTCATCGCTGTTCGCACACTTTCCGGACAGCCGCGGCTCGATCGCGGCGGTGTGCTTCAATGTGAAGGGACCGGATCTCTGCTTTCTGGAGCTGCCGGGCAAGCTCGACGACGGGGATCGCGCCCTCTACCAGAAGATGGACGTGCCGGCGCGTCCATTCAGCAACGTTCTTTACTTCGCGCCTTACGCCGCGCGCGGATACTCGCTCAACACGCTCCGGTCGAACGAAGCACTGGCTCACAACGTCACTCCGCTCACGTGGGGACTGCGAGAAGTACTGCAGTACGCAGAAGTGCTGATGAATCGCGACGACATAGATGCGAAAGCCGACGCGCTGATCGATTTCATTACACGGACAGTGATCGACCAGCCGTTCACCGATCCCGTGCTGTCGCGCTCCCATCTCGTGCAGACGTTTGCTGATCTGGAGGGCTGGTTCAGGGACGTGCTCCGCGGTCTGGAGAACGGCAACAAGGAGAGCTGGCGGACGCACCACGTTGCCACGATCCGGAAGGTGCGAAACCGGCTGTCCAATATTTCGGTGCGTTGCGCGGGGCTCGTGACTGATTCCGGGCCGGTGAGCGATCTGCCGTTCGGCGAATTCGAGGACCGTGCAACCTATGTGGTGGACGTGGCCAACCTCGAGGAGGATGCGCAGGACCTGATCTTCGCGCGCGTCGTCTCCAAGTTGCGGGAGCATCTCGAGCGCAGGGATCTTGGAGTGAAGCACGTGGTAGTCTTTGTCGACGAGCTCAACAAGTACGCTCCTGCGGATGGACCGGACACGTACGTCCGGAAGATGCTGCTCGATATAGCCGAGCGAGGGAGGTACCTCGGACTCGTGCTGTTCAGCGCGCAGCAATTTCGCTCGCAGGTGCACAAGCGTGTCGTCGGCAACTGCGGGACATCAGTGTTCGGGCGGATGGACGCAGACGAGCTGGCCGCGCCCGGATACGCAGTGCTTTCGCCTGCGACGCGAACCAAGCTCGCGACGCTGGAGAAGGGTCAGCTCATGATCAGGCATCCGCACTTCACGCAGCCGATATTCGTTCGCTTTCCAAGGCCGGCGGTGATGTCCGGCCGGTCGGGCGCCGAGGAGTATCCGCAGGGCGGTGAGGTATCACTCGAAGTCGCGGTGTACCGTTCGCTCAGGTCGCGTGATTCATCGGTCACACTGCAATCCGTGGAGGACGCCATTGGACTTCACGATGAGGGCGACGTGTTGCGCGCGCTCGCGACGACGCTCCGAGAGCGCGCGGAGGATACCCTCGGCACCTTCCGCGCGCGTCTTCCCAAACGTATCACTCAGTCCGTGCAGGCCAGGCCGCAGGTGGCGGCCCTGCGCGGAATTGCCGGTGACGATCCCTACGGAGCCTGATTGCTGATGCGTCGCGGGTGTCTTTTGATCCTGTTCGCGTTCGTCGCGTTCGTCGCGTGCGCACGATCTTCCGACGCACAGCGGGTGACGCTGAGAATTGCGCCGCCGGAAGGTGACACGCTTCGAATGCAGCTCGAGCAGAAGTTCGAGATGCAGTCGGGAGATCCGTCGGAGTTCATGTCAGGCTCGATGAAGGTCTGGACGCACGCGATAGTGCTGCAGAGATCCCACGGCTTCACGGACCTGCTCTCCGTCACCGATTCGGTTCGCGTTTATCCGTCGACGGTGGCGCTGAGGCCGCTGCGTGAGGCGCAGCGTGCTCTCGAGGGAAAGATCGTGCATCTCCGAGTTGATCCGAACGGAGGCATGAGCGTGGGCATCGGACCCGATGCCACTTACGGGGCGGGCTCGACGATGCCGGCGATGCTGCCGGAGCACCCGGTCGCGGTTGGCGAATACTGGACACGCGACATGCGCGTTCCCCTCAGCGCGACGGGATCCAGTACTGCGGATGTACGAACGACTTTCCGGCTCGACTCGCTCACTGATCACGGGGGCATCGCGTACATATCGTTCCACGGGGCCGTATCGCACGACCACTCGCAGGACGGCACCGGGGCGACTGGCAGAACCGCGGGGACACTGGTGGGATCCATGGAAGTCGATCGTCGCCTTTACTGGATCACCGAATCCCAGATCATCGTGAACGTGGTGTCCGATGTGCAACCCCTCAACCGGCCGCCAGTTCACGCCAGGATGAGGGTCACCCAGTCTTTGCGCGCCCTGGTCGGTAACTGACACCAATGCGCCTCGTTCACCTCGCCGACCTTCACATCGGCTATCGCCAGTATCAGCGGCTCACGGCGGCCGGGATCAACCAGCGTGAGGCGGATGTCGGAGCGACGTTCAAGCGTGCGATAGATCGCACGATCGAGCTGCGGCCGGAGATCGTGGTGATTGCCGGTGATGTCTTTCATTCCGTGCGCCCGTCCAACCCCGCGATCCTGCACGCTTTCAGGCAGTTCTCGCGACTGATGAGCGCGCTGCCGGATGCGAAGGTCATCATGGTCGCGGGAAATCACGACACGCCGCGCACAGCAGAAACGGGATGCATCCTTCATCTCTTCTCTCCGCTCGGCATTCACGTGGTCGAGGGGGAGGCACAGAGACTGTCGTTTCCCGAGCTTGGCGTTTCGGTCCTCGCCGTGCCGGACGTGCCGTCCGGTATTCCTGCTCTTGCGCCGGACCCAGATGCCCGCCGCAACATCCTGCTTATTCACGGCGAGGTGGAGGGCGTACTCCCTGATTACGCCCGTAAAATGGAGCGGGCCACGATAGAGATCACGCGCGATGAGCTGGGCGCGCCGCGCTGGGATTACGTTGCGCTCGGACATTACCACGTTCATCGCGAAGTGGCGCCGAACGCTTACTATGCCGGGTCAATAGACTACACGAGCGCGAATCCCTGGGGCGAGATGCGCGAGGAGCGTGAGGCCGGTATCCACGATCCGATGCGCGGAGGGAAGGGAATAATAGAGTGGGATCTGGATGCCTCGGTCCACACATTCCACCCACTCTCGGTATCCCGTCCTCTGGTTGACCTGCCGCGGGTTGATGGCAGCGGGATGTCGCCGGCCGAGCTCGATACGGTTTTGCGCGAGCGCATCGAATCGTCGCGAATTCAGATAGATGATCACATCGTCCGTCTCGTAGTGACGGATGCTCCGCGACACGTCGCGCGGCAGATGGATCCGAGAGCGGTGCGTGATTTCAAGCGCCGCGCGCTGCATTTCAATCTCGATATCCGACGGCCGGAGTTGATACGACGCACGGCGAGCGGTGCACCGGGCCGTCGGCCTTCTCTTACGGAAGTTCTGAAGGAAAAGCTGGACGTACTTCCGTTGTCGCCGGAGATCGATCGCGCCTCGTTCGTGTCGCTGGGGCTGGAGTATCTGAGCAAGGCGGACGCTGCGACGACGCTCACGCTTGGAGAGGACGCGTGAGGATACACCGGCTCCGGATGCTCAACTTCCGCCAGCACGCGCGGACGGAGATGACATTCGATGGCGGCATCACCGCGATCATCGGACCCAATGGGTCGGGCAAGACCACCGTGCTCGAGGCGATAGCGTGGGCTCTGTATGGCCAGCCTGCGATTCGGGGCCAGCGGGATGGCGTCAGGTTCCTCGGCGCCGGCGCACGTGCGCAGGTTGAAGTCGAGCTCGAATTCGAGCTGGGCGGCCATCGCTATCGAGTGAAGCGAGGGCTGACCACGGCGTCCGTGTATCTCGATGGATCGGAAAGCGCTGTAGCCAACTCCATAAGCGCGGTGAACGAGCTGATCACGCGACGCATGGGAATGTCGCGCGGCGAATTCTTCAACACGTACTTCACCGGCCAGAAGGATCTGGCAGTGATGGCGGCGATGGGCCCGACGGAGCGCGCGCAGTTCCTCTCTCGCGTGCTCGGTTACGAACGATTGCGTGCGGCGCAGGAGATCGCGCGCGAGGGCCGGCGGCGCATCGGAGCAGAAATCGCAGGTCTGCGTTCCGCGATGGCCGAGCCGGAGAGGATCGCGGGCGCAGTAACACTCGCGATGCGGAGTCTGGGTGAGGCAATAGCGCGCTCGAACGAGGCAGGCACCAGCCATGGCGCCGCACTGTCGGAGATCAGGCGGATCACTCCACTGTGGGAGCGGAGCCAGCGCGAGCGTGAGCAGTGGCAGCGGCTGATCGCCGAGCTCACGATCGTCGAGCGTGAGGCGGAGACACTCACGCGCGATGGCGACCGGCTGGCCGCCGAGCTCATCACTATCGCCACCGTACACGAGGAGCTGGCTGGGCTCACCGTTTCCGTTGCGCCCCTGGGTGCATTACGCGATGAAGCGCGTCGTCTGGACGAGCTGTTCCGCCAGCAGGGGCGCCGGCTCGCGTTGATCGAGAACGAGCGTGCACTTGCAGACGAGCTGGTCCGGCTTCGCGAGCGGCTCGCACGCGTGGAGGCAGCGCCGGCGCTCGAGGAGGCGGTGACGCTCGAGCTTGAAACTGCGCGTGCCCAGCTTGACGAGACGAACGCACTACTCGACTCTGCTCGCACCGCGTGGGTGCGAGACAAGCAGGAAGCGGAAACGAAGCTGCAGGAGCTCAGGCGTCAGTATGCCGACGTGAAGCAGCAGCGTGACCGCATCGTCGAACTTGGCGCCGAGGGAGTGTGTCCGACCTGCAACCGGGTGCTGGGCGCAAATTTCCGCACTGTCGTCGCGCAGATCGGCGAACAGCTCGAGACGCTGCAGGTGGACGGACAGTATTACCGCGATCGCGAGGTACAGCTCTCCGCGATCCCGTCCGTTGTAACGGAGCAGGAGGAGAGTCGGCGCAGCCTGACAGCGTCGCTCACAGCGCTCGAGCGACGGCTAGCCAAGGTTCAGGCCGCGGTTAACGAGATACCTGGACTGACGCGCGAGATCGCGGTTAAGCACGATCGCAGGGAGGAGATGCTCGCGGAGATCAATTCAATAACCGACGTGTACGACGCGGAGCGGCACGCGCATGTCAGATCGGAGATCGAGCGACTTGCGCCCATGGACATCAGGGTCGCGAAGCTCGAGGCCGCAGCGGAGCGTGCCCCCGCAGCGCAGGTCGAGCGTGCCCGAATCGACGCGGAGCTGGCTGCGGCGATTGCCAAGCGCGAGGGGCTGAAGAGCGCGGGCGCGACACGTGAATTCTCCCAGACCGCACACGACGCACTGCGACTCGATTTTGAGCGCGCGACGGAGACGGCGCGAGCGAGTGAGCTTGTCGTAGTCGCGGCGCAGGGGGAAGTCAGGGGGGCTCAGCAACGGCTCGATGGTGCCGAAGCGGCGAAGCGTGAATACGAACGTGTAGCGGAGCGGCTGCGGGTACTGAATCTGGATCGCCTGGTACACGATGAGCTGGACAAGGCATTCCGTGATCTCCGCGGCGATCTGAACGACGCGCTCCGTCCGGAGCTTTCCGAGATCGCGAGCTCGTTCCTCGGCTCACTCACCGATGGACGGTACGACCGGCTGGATCTGGATGACCGGTACGACATCAACATTCTCGAGGACGGCGTGGCGAAGCCCGTGATCTCGGGCGGTGAAGAAGATCTGGCGAATCTGGTGCTTCGGCTCGCAATATCGCAGATGATCGCTGACCGGTCAGGGCAGCCGTTCTCGCTCCTGATTCTCGACGAGGTTTTCGGCTCACTCGACGAGGCCCGACGGGACAACGTTCTGGAACTGCTCCACAGACTCGAGGATAGATTCGAGCAGGTGATTCTGATCACGCATATCGAGAGCGTGCGCGAGGGCGTGGATCGGGTGATCATGGTACGTTATGATGAAGAAACCGGCGCTTCCGTGGTGGCCGGCGCGGCCGAGGGCGGATCGGCGCTCCCGGAGATGGCAGGGGAACTGGTGGATATCGGCGAGATTTCACCCATGCAGGGGGCTTGAGTGACGGCAGGATTCGCGCGCAGTTCAAAGCGTCCCGGCAACTCATCAGGGCCGCATTCCGCCGTCGCAGCCGACATTCCGGCGTTGAACTCGGTGTTCAGCAGCGCGTTCACGGACCGTTACCGCAAGGACGGCCTGGTTGGTGTGCACGTTCCGAATCTCAGCTCACCGATCTGGCGTTTCGCGATCGAGGACGCGGATGGCGGGGCGATGGTGTGGCGCGGAGAGCGTGGCGACATAGTCGCATTCAACATGTGCCATCTCTCGGGTTCCGAAGGGTGGATGGGTCCGCTTGCGGTGAGTCCTGCGTTTCAGGGACACGGCCTGGGCAAAACCGTAGTGATGGAAGGCGTAACCTGGCTGCAGGAGCACGGCGCTCGCGTGATCGGACTCGAGACTATGCCACGCACGGTGGACAACATCGGCTTCTACTCGTCCCTCGGCTTTGTTCCAGGCAACCTGACGATTACAATCACGCTGGAAGCCGACTACGCAGAGCATCGTGTCATCCAGCTCGGGCGGTTGTCGGAGAGTGAACAAAGCGATCTCATCCGACGGTGCGCCGAACTGACGCACTCGATCGCGCCGGGCTACGACTACAGTCGCGAGATAACTCTGACGAACGACCTGGGCCTGGGCGACACGCTGGTGCTGGAACGCAATGGACTGGTGGAAGCTTTTGCGTTGAGCCACACTGCGCCACTCGTGGAAGGTCGGGGAAGGGACGAACTGCGGGTGCTAAAGCTGGTTGCGAGATCGGAATCAGACGTAAATCTGATGGTCACACAGCTTGCGGACTTCGCCAGGCGATCCGGTACCCGGAGGGTTGCGTTGAGGATGCAGGGCGCATATCCGAAACTTTATTCACAACTCGTACGGCGTGGAATGCGCGTCAGGTGGACGGACCTTCGCATGACGCTGGCCGATTTCGCAGAACCGGAGCGCGAAAGCAGCGTCATGTTGTCGAACTGGGAGATATGAACTTGTCGGGAGCCCGGTCGCGAAATTCTCGTCAGGAAGTGAAGAGAGCTCCGAGCGCACCGCCGGCAGTTATCCGGCGCAGATAGAGGAGTTCTTCGGGGGCGAACGGAGCTGGACGGATTCCGAACACGGTAGTTATCGTGTTGTCCGGAACGGTGTTGTCTATCGCAAGCGTGTCGAGCAGCTCCGGGGTGACGGGCGGTTTCGGCAGCAGGTGCGCGATCAGTGATACCACCGGGCGCATCGCGCCTGTCGGGATGCCGATTATCTGGCGTCGCGCTCCCATCGCGACGAGAATCCGTTCCGCCATTTCGCGCAACGTCAGCGGCGCGGGGCCGCCAAGTGGAAACATGACTCTTTGTGTGGAATCATCCGCGAGCGCGCGCGCGATCACCGCTGCGACGTCGGCAACGGCGATCGGTTGAAAGCGCGAGTTTCCGTTGCCCGGCAACGGCAGCACGACAGGCGTCAGGCGAACGACTCTGGCGAGCACGTTCACGAACGCGTCCTCCGGACCGAAGATGACGGAGGGACGGAGAATGGTCCATTCCAGCGAGCTCGCGGCGACAATGTCCTGAGCCTCGCCCTTGCTTTTCAGGAACCGGAAACGCGAGGCACTGTCGGAGCCGTTCTGGGACATGTGGACGATGCGTGGCACGCGCGCCGCTGCCGCTGCGTCCAGCACCGCGCGCGTGGTGTCAACGTTGGCGGACTGGTAACTGTCGCCGTCACGTTCAATTGCCACAGCGGCGAGGTGCACCACTGCAGACGCACCATCGAGCGAAGAGCGCAGATACGGGGCGTCCAGCAGGTCTCCGACGCGAATCTCGACGGGGAGATGTCCGAGCCGCTCTGCCGCCTTGGCAGGATTGCGCACGAGTGCGAGCACTTTCCAGCCGTCGTTTGCCAGAGCGCGGCACGCGTGTGTCCCCACGAAACCGGCAGCGCCAGTGACTACGACACGCCGGTCGCGCCCCGGCTTGTCAGCAGGAAGTGGAAGTGTCTGAACGGACGGTGTCCCGCGGCCGCTCAGCGACGCGGAGTCTTCGTACATTCCGCTAGTCCTTGCGGCTCGGGTAGCCTGGCGTTCCGCGCACGACTATGCGGTAGTAGAGGAGAAACATGCCCACGATGAGCAGGATGTGGGCCCAGCCGGGGGCGTTGAGCATGAACGTCCATACGGCCCAGACCACGAGCATCAGCAGTGCTGCGATGATACCTATGTCCATACCAGAATTCCGTTGACCGGATGCGGAACGACCTGTAGCTTTCACAGGTATAAGTTACGCGGTTTCAATCGGGGCGGAGAGCTCAGTTTTTGAGCCGATAAGTCCTTCACGTGGGATCAACAAACTGCGCCGACGTCATGCCCCAGTGCGGGGAAGGCGGAAAGTGTGGGTGAGAGCCTCATTGTTTCGACAGGGCTTCAAAAATCCTCTTCGTTCCGACCTCCGCCGTGGCTTCGGGCCGCGGCGGAGTTTTTGCGTCCGGAGGATACATGCCAACGGTCACGGTCACGCGACGGCTGAAGTTCAACGCCGCTCATCGCGTTCACAATCCGTCGTACTCCGAAGAGGAGAACAAACGGATATTCGGCAAGTGCAACAATCCGCACGGCCATGGTCACAACTACATTCTCGACGTATCAGTGAAGGCGGAGATCAATCCCGACACGGGGTACGTATTCGATCTCGCCCGGTTGAAGGAGCTCGTGAATCGCGAAGTGGTGGATGCGGTGGATCACCACAATCTGAACGTGGATGTCGAGTTCATGAAGGGAGTCATTCCGACCGCCGAAAATCTGGTCATCCGGATCTGGCGTATACTCCAGGACAAGGTTGCGCCGGCGCGACTTGCACGCCTCGTGCTGTGGGAAACGGAAAACAATTACGTGGAATATGATGGCAACTAACTTCGCTGCGACGCTTGATACGGACGACTCGGCTCCTCCTGGCGCCTCGCCGGACGAGCTATCCGAGTATGAAGCGGCGGTTCGGCGGCAACTGGTTCTGCTCGGAGAGGATCCCGAGCGCGAAGGCCTGGTCAAGACGCCGGGACGCGTTGCGCGTGCAATGGCATTTCTGACTCACGGATACCATGAGAACGTGCACACGGTCATTGGCGATGCGATGTTCGAGGAGGAACACTCGAACATGGTCCTGGTCCGCGATATCGAGTTGTACTCCATGTGTGAG
>JALYYT010000213.1 GCA_030946285.1 Gemmatimonadota bacterium | reverse complement strand
ACCTCGTGCAGCGCACGCACCGTCAGGTCGACCGCATTGCGGATCAAGGTCTGCTCGCTGGCGCTCTTCGTTCCGCGCAACTGCTCCACGGCGTCGTTCACGATGGTCAACCGCAACGACGGAAATTTTCGCTTGAGGCGATCGAAGATCTGTTCGTCGGGCGTGCGAAAGCTCAGCGCCCCTTCCTCGTCAGGGGGTCGGCTCACCTCGCCGATCACGTTGAAGGCAATGCCCGTCGCAGCGAGCGAATCGAGGACATGCGGCAGGTCGCCCGCCGACCGACCGCGCAATCCCGTCCGATCCGCCACACCTTCCACGCCCACGCGAGTTCCCGTCCACACCTCGCGGCTGGGCTGCCGGGGATTCACGAAGAGGGTCGCGGATTGCAGCGCTCCTCCCTTCACGAACATCATCAGTGCCGCATCGGGCTCCTTGAAGCCCGTCAGGTAGTAGAACGACGGGGCCTGCTCGAATGACAGGTAGTCCTGCACCGGCTCATGACCTCCCAGCGCGATGACGACTCCATCGGGCAGCTTCGCGGCCAGATCGGCGCGCCGCCCTGTGTATTCGAGTGCCGGTTGCGACCAGAGCAGCGAAGGAACCAGAAGTCCAGCAACGGCAAAACGGCGGATCACGAGACGTCCTCCAGGGGATACCGCGTGCTCACTTGACGAACACGCTGATGACATACAGGACGAGGCCGACCAATCCGCCGACCAGCGTTCCATTGATTCGAATGAATTGGAGATCGCGACCAATCTGCACCTCGATCTTCCGCGACGCATCCGTCGCATCCCACCCTTCGACAGTCTTCGCGATCAACTCGGCAACCTCGGGGCGATACTGCTCCACCACGCCGAGCACGAGCCGCTCGATCGCCTCGTCGACGTCCTCCAGGAATGCGGGGCTCGCGAGTGCACGCTCGGCGATGCCGCCAATCGCGCGCTGGAGCGGCTCCGGAGAGGGAGCATCGTCCCCCGAATACTTCGCGAGTGACTTCTGCGCCGCGCGCAGCAACGCGTCGGAGAGCTCCTCCACCGCGGGATGCGTCAGCAGCTTCTCCTTCATCGTCTCCGCCCGGGCAATGGTTTCCGGCGAGTTGTGCAGCTTCTCGACGAAGCCACGCAGCGCCAGGTCGAATTGCTCGCGCAGCGGATGCTGCTCGTCGGCCGACACCTGTGCGAGCGTGCGCTCGATGCCGGCGACGATCTTCTGGTACAGCTTGTCGTCGACCGCACCCGGCACCCACCACGGGCTCTCCTCGCCAATGCGGGTGCGAATGAGCTCCTTGTTGTCATGGACGATGCGCGCGACCAACGCGACGAGCTTGTCCAGCATCTCCTGATGCCGATCATCCGTGGTCGCGAGCGCGAGAAGATCGCCAAGCAGTGGAGCGACGTGCGCCTTTCGGAGTTGCGCCACGAGCGTTTCGTGCACCGTCGACTGCAGCTCCTCGTTCGGGATCGACTCCGCCGCCCGGGCAACGCCGCCCGCAATGGCCCGTGCCACGCGTGCCTGGTGTTCGGGCTCGGCGAGCCAGCGCGCCGCGCGTTCGCCGACGTGCATCCCGGTGAGTTGGCGGGCAATGACATCGCGGGACAGAAAGTTGTTGCCGACGAAGTTGCCGAGACTTCGTCCGATGCGGTCCTTTCGACTCGCCACGATTGCCGTGTGCGGAATGGGCAGCCCGAGCGGATGGCGAAACAGCGCGGTCACGGCGAACCAGTCTGCGATGCCACCGACCATCGCCGCCTCGGCCGTGGCGCGAACCAGCCCGATCCAGAACGGCGCGATCTCCGGATGGAAGTGCGACAGGATCGCCATCGCCACGAAGACGACGGCGAATGCCGCGAGTAGCGCCGTTGCACGACGGCGCATGATCGCATACAGGCGTACTTTTTCGGAATCGTCCTTGACCACGAGCATGTAACGAAAAATACGCTGCGGTAAGCACGATGGGCCGTGGATCCAACCGCGGGACTTCGAGACCGCCATCGTAGAAGCACCGGTCGCGCAAAGGAAGTCAGTTGTGCTTCCGTCCAAGCGGCACGACGCCAGCCGAGTACTCCAGCGCACCGAAGGCCAGTCCAAGGAGAAGTGCTCTTGCAGGACACCAGATGTTCGGGCAGTATGCAGTACTCCAC
>JALYYT010000285.1 GCA_030946285.1 Gemmatimonadota bacterium | reverse complement strand
GATGGGAACTCCCAGCATCGCACTCACGCGATTCTGGGACAGCGCGAGCAGCGCCTGAATGACGAAAAGAACGGTCACTGCCGGCCAGATCCACGCGAGCGCCTGGAGCGCTCGGCCGTAAACGAGGGATGCGCCCGAAACGGCAACTACCAGAGCCGGAACCAGAAGCAACGCCGCCAGGGCGGTCGCGATTCCGGAAACGGATGCGGATCTTCGTGCCTGGAGCATCCGGCCCGCCACGGCGATGTTCCAGAGTACGATCGCGGCACCGAGCCCGAAGTACCCTGTCAGCAGTACGCGGTACGTGGAGAGCATCGCGCGAAGCTAGACGGAGGCCCGAACGAAGGCAACCCGCCACATAATTCGCCCGGCGGAGGAGCATCGGCGAGATCGTGCTGGCAGCGAGGTCGCTCGACGCATACAATTCGCCATGCAAAGAAGCACTCGGCTGTGGAACGTTCCGAATGTGATATCGCTGTCGCGCATGGCGCTGGCGGTGGCATTCGTGCTCATAGACCACACGATCGCGCGGATCGTGCTCATCGCGAGCGCGGCACTGACGGATTTTCTGGATGGGCTGGTGGCACGGCTCGCGGACCAGAGAAGTGTCGCCGGAGCTCTGCTCGATCCGATCGCCGACAGGCTCTTTGTTCTCGCCGCGATTTCGGCATACCTCATTGACGGGAAGATCGGAACCGGACAGTACTTCACATTCCTCTCGCGCGACATAGCGACGGCGATCGGATTTCTGGTCGCGCGGATCATTCCGTGGCTGCGCCCGGTAGAATTCCAGGCGCGACTGCTCGGAAAGGGTGTAACGGTGCTGCAGCTCGCGACGCTCATCGCCGTGCTCGTGAAGCATTCAGCAACAATGGGATTGATCGTCGCGATCGGGGTGCTGTCAGCGATGTCAATCTTCGATTATACATTGGCTCTGTGGCGCGCACGCGTTCGGTATCCTCTGGATCCGACGAACCGTTAGCAGTTCCCACGAGTCGTGGGGCCTCCGTGCCCTTCTACGCAAGAGGAAAACCATAAAGTGATTATTCAACGCGCGGCACTGGTTGCCGCTCTATTCGTTTCGGCGTCCGCGATATCCACGAGCACAGCGGCGGCGCAGGCGCAGCAGGTTGCGGTTGCGGTTTCGTACGTGCCGTCGCTCAGACTCGATGTACTCGGCGGGAATCCGACGGCGCTCCAGGCGGGAGCGGGTCTGGCTGTCCCATTCAGCAACTATTTCAGCATCGGTGCTGCGGTGGGCGCAGGTATCAGCTCGACCGGTTTCAGCGGGCGAGTGGACGGTTTCGGAAAGTTCTCACTGGATCCGTATCATCAGTCGGAGTGGGAGCCGTACATCGGAGGTGGTGTCACTGTGCGCGGCGATGGTGGTGGTCCCGGCACACGCACCTATCTGCTCGGCTTCATCGGCGCGAACGGTCCAAGCACCGGTGCGATCGCGCCCGGTGTGGAGCTGGGATTCGGAGGCGGAGTGCGGTTGGGCGTCACGCTCCGGTTTACGGGAAGTCCCAAGCCGCGCCAGCGCTAGCGTATTCCGGCCACCGGCAGCGGAATTACACGCAGTAAAACACAACGGGCGCCCTGGGGCGCCCGTTCGTCAAACTGCCTGCTTGGTCTTCAGCGGCTGGGCAAATCGCTCGCCCAGAGTCCGCAACTGCGTCTGCTCGATCTTAGACAGCTCAGGGTACCGCTCAGCGAAGTATGCGATCGTCGCATCGAACCACTCCGTCTGATGATCCTGATCGGCGCCGATGACGCCGCACCGCATGATGTGCTGAAAAAGTTCGTCACGCGCCTCGTCCAACGGTGACTTCTGACTCGTTGGCGCTGAGTGCGCCTGATATCTCGGTGAATTCTGCTTCTTGTTCATTAAACCCGATTAAGAAAAGTGCCGCTTTCGCTACACTTGAATTTAACTGATTCCCGGGTCATTTAGTAGGGGAGGCTCCGTAACGATCGCCGGGCGCAGCGACCGGTTCTCCCACGAAGTCGAGGATCCGATCAATCAAGGCTTCGGGGTTCTCCTCCGGGATGAGCCGCCCCACCTCCGGAATCTTGACCAGAGTGGCTCCCGGGATGGCCGCGACGAGTCGGGAGGCAACGTCACGGTCCAGCCACTGGTCCTGCTCACCACGAATGATGAGCGTCGGCACCTTCACGCTCGAAAGGTCGAGATCTTCCAGCTCCGAGCGTCGGATGGATGCGCCGAGTGTGAGCAGATGGCTGACCCCGTCGCGTCCGGCGAATGGGGCGAGATAACGGGCCAGAAGCCTGACCGTCATGCGTTCCGGCTTCCCGACGCTTCCCTCCAGAACCGCTTCCAGAAGCGAGGCGGCGCCAAGCACGCCGCGGGTGACCTTTAGGGCAAACCGGGCAGTGCTGCGCTGAAGGACACCAATATCCCGGGCCGGCAGCTCATCGAAGGCGGGCACGTTGATGAGCACGAGCCGCGACACGCGGTCGGGGCGAGTGACGGCGAGCCGCAGCGCCACATCGCCGCCGAGGTCCACGCCGACGATCGTCGCGCGCGCAAGCCGGAGTGCAGTCATCGCCGCGTCCAGATATTCGGCCTGGGCCGCGATTCCGAAGTCAGCGTCCGGGGTGCGGTCCGACTCGCCGTGTCCGAACAAGTCTATGGCGTAGGCAGTGTGTCCGGATTCCGCGAGCGCCGGCGCCACGTTGCGCCAGAGAAAGGTGCAGGTTCCAAAGCCGTGCAGCAGGATGATCGGCGCGCCGCCATGGCCATAACGCTCCACGTGCGCGGCGCCCGGACCCACGGGCACGCGTAATACGTCAGCTTGCATCTGGAGATAAATTCACGGGATGGCGAATAATAATCCTCCCAGGAATGCAAGAAACGCGGCATCCACACCGTCCTCCGGGCGCCGCAACTTCTATGCTGTGCTCGTAGTGATCGCGATCGTCGGCGCTGGTGCCATCTACTACCTCACGAAGAATCCCGGCACTTCCAGCAACGGCGCGGACGCACAGGCTGCGTATGCAGCGGCGCAGCGTGACTACGCCAAGGCCGGGCCGGCCAAGCCATACGAGATGGGCAATCCGAAGGCACCGGTCGTCATCGAGGAATTCGCCGACTTCGAATGCCCCGTCTGCGGATCGTTCGCGACTGTAACGGAGCCCGACGTGAGGAAGAACATCGTTGATGCCGGGCTCGCGTACTACAAGTACTACGACTTTCCGCTGCCGATGCACCACAACACCGTGACGGCTTCCAACGCAGCGGCTTGCGCGGACGAGCAGGGCAAGTTCTGGCAGATGCACGACCAGCTCTTCGCCGGCCAGGATGCCTGGGGTCTCAATCCCGACGGTGCGTCACAGGTCACCGACAATCCGGTCTCCATCTTCGAGGGCTACGCCAAGTCGCTCGGCATGAACTCGTCGCAGTTCAACCAGTGTCTCGAGAGCAAGAAGTATCAGTCGCGAGTGAACGCGAACGCAGCAGAAGGATTCCGTCGCAACGTCAACCAGACGCCGACGTTCTTCATCAACGGAAAGATGTTCGCTGGCTCCATTCCGTACGATGTGCTCAGGAAGGCCGTGGATGATGCAGCAGCTGCAGCGAAGAGCGCTCCTGCTCCGGTGACCACAGGCGCACCCGCGGCGAAGTAGCGGAGCGACGAATGCGCCGGATGATCATCGCTGCACTAGCGCTCATCGGCGTGTTCGTCGCGCTGTATCTCACGCTGTACAAGGTCGGAACGATCGGTCATCTCGCCTGCGGCTTCGGATCGTGCGAGCGCGTCAACACTAGCCAGTGGGCTACGTTTTTCGGTGCGCCGGTCGCCGCGTGGGGGCTGGGATTCTACGTCGCGACGCTCGCCGTTGCGATTGTGGGCACGTCGCCGGGCTATGCAACGCGGCGCGGCGTGTCGCAGCTGCTGGTGCTCATGTCCGGCGTCGGCGTCGCGTTCTCGGCGTGGCTCACCTATCTGGAACTGTTCGTGATAGACGCCATCTGCAGATACTGCGTGATGTCAGCGGTGATCGTCACGCTTATATTCATCGTCAGTCTCCTGGACCTGCTCGCGTCTCGCGGTTACGAGCGCGAACAGGCGGACGTTAACGCATAGCGCTCTAGACGCGCCTTATCGAGCGCTGTCTGGCAGCCGCGTCGTCCATGCGTACACGCGGCTTCACTTCCACGTCTTCTTCCCCCTCCTCGCGCGCGCGCCGGCGGAATGGAACGAGGTCGCGGCCGAGTGTCACGAGTGCGCGCGTTGCAACGGCGCTCGCGAGCGGCTCGGGGATCGCCATCACGCGGATGTAGGTGTCAATCGCGCGATCGAACGACAGATCCTCGGCGAGAGTGTCAACGAACATCAGCGCGTTGTCCACATGCGCGCGGATGATCGTCTCGTCCGCGCGTGCCTGCGCCAGGCGCAGCCTGCGTTCGGCGTTCGGATGGAGACGGCGGCCAAACAGTGATTCTGGGAAGAACGAGCGAAAAATCATGATTCCACGGATTCGTATTGTGCCTTGAGCCCTTCGACCACAGCGGGGTCCGCCAAGGTCGTAGTATCGCCCAGCGCCCTGCCTTCGGCGATATCACGCAATAAACGGCGCATGATCTTCCCGGAACGCGTCTTCGGCAGATCCGCGGAGAAGATGATGTCGTCCGGACGGGCAATCGCTCCGATCTTGTCGGCCACGAACTGCTTGAGCTCCGCGGCCAGCTCCGGCGAGTTCTGATGGCTGGCCCGAACCGTCACGAAAGCCGCCAGCGCCTGGCCTTTGAGCGCGTGAGCTTTGCCCACCACGGCAGCCTCCGCGACCGCCGGATGCTCGACCAGTGCGGATTCCACTTCCATGGTCCCGATCCGGTGGCCAGCGACGTTCAGGACATCGTCAACGCGGCCCAGAATCCAGAAATTGCCGTCCGTGTCGCGCTTGGCACCGTCGCCCGGGAAGTATACGTCGGGGCGACCGGGCCACTGCGAGAAATAGGTCTTCTGATAGCGCTCGTCGTCGCCCCAGATGGTACGCAGCATGGACGGAATAGGCCTCATCATGGCGAGTAGTCCGCCGCCTACAGGTATCGAACGGCCGTTCGAATCCAGAAGATCCATTTTGCATCCTGGGAGAGGATGGGTGGCACTTCCGGGCGTGGTCGACGTGATCCCGGGAAGTGGCGAGATCACGATCGAGCCGGTCTCGGTCTGCCACCACGTATCCACGATCGGACAGCGGTTGTGGCCGATGTGCTCGGCGTACCACATCCATGCTTCGGGATTGATGGGCTCTCCAACCGATCCGAGGAGTCGCAGCGACGACAGATCGTGTCGGGCCGGATACTCGTCGCCCCACTTCATGAACGCGCGGATCGCCGTCGGTGCCGTGTACAGGATGGTGACGTGATGTTTCGCGATCAGTGCCCAGAACCGGTCCTTGTCGGGCCAGTCAGGGGCGCCTTCGTACATCACGCAGGTCGCGCCGTTGGACAGCGGGCCGTATACGAGATATGAGTGGCCGGTGACCCAGCCCACATCGGCGGTACACCAGAAGATGTCGTCGTCGCGGAGGTCGAAGACCATGCGGGTCGAGCTCGTCACGGCGGTCATGTAGCCGCCGGTGGTGTGCACGACTCCTTTCGGCTTTCCCGTTGTTCCAGACGTGTACAGGATGTACAGCACATCCTCTGCGTCCATCGGCTCGGGCGGGCATTCGGTAGATGCATCTCGCATCAGGTCGTGCCACCAGAGGTCACGGCCTGCGGTCATCGTGCACGGGAGCTGAGCTTCCGCCGAGCGATTGTTGCGCTGTACGACGACGACCTTCTCGATGGACGGAGTCTGCGCGACGGCAGTGTCGGAGTTGGCCTTGAGCGCGACAACTCCGCCGCGTCTGTAGCCGCCGTCGGCAGTCACGAGCACCTTCGCTTTCGCATCGATTATGCGGTCGCGAAGAGAGTCGGGTGAGAAACCGCCAAAGACCACGGAGTGGATTGCACCGATGCGCGCGCACGCGAGCATCGTGATCGCGGCTTCAGGGATCATCGGCAGATACATGGCGACGCGGTCGCCCTTTTTCACCCCGAGCGACTTGAGGACGTTGGCGAAGCGCCGCACCTCGTCGTACAGCTCGCCGTAGGTGAGTGTGCGCTGATCTCCCGGCTCGCCCTCCCAGATGAGCGCCCGCTTGTCGCGACGAGCGCCGAGTGCGTGGCGATCCACGCAGTTGGCGGATGCGTTGAGCTTGCCGTCCAGGAACCACTGCACGTGCGGCGGTTTCCAGTCCATGACCCGAGACCAGGGGGCAATCCAGTCGAGGCGCGCGGCCTCGTTCGCCCAATAGCCTTCGGGGTCGCGTTCGGCCCTGTCGTAGATGCCGGCGTCGTTGATAACGGCGGCGGCGGCGAAGGCGGCCGGCGGCGGAAACTTTCGCTCTTCTGTAAGGAGCGCGTCAATCTCGGTCATGGAGTGGAAAATACAGCTTCGAATGGCTTGTGCGGACGCGCGACGGCGCAGGATGGCTAGATTGGCCGGATGAGTTCTGAACGCAGGGTTGTCCTTTTCGAACGGCTTCACGAGGCAGTACAGATCCCCGTTCGTGCCACCACGCACAGTGCCGGATACGATCTGAAGGCGCATCTCGCGGCGGGCGCACGGGTCAAGTTGAGTCGCGGGGGGGTACAGTACGACGGAGTGCCGCGCGCGTATGGCGACGACGTGGTGCTCGAGATCGAGCCGGGTGAGCGGGCGATCGTGCCGCTCGGGTTCAGGGCTTCTCTGCCGGAGGGCTACGAGGCGCAAATCAGGCCCCGGAGCGGCACCAGTTTCAAGACCTCGCTGGTGATCGCGAATTCGCCGGGAACGATAGACCCTGACTACAACGGAGAGTGGGGAGTACTGGTCCGTAACGACGGATCGGCGCCGCTCCAGATCATCCACGGTGAGCGGATCGCGCAGATGGTGATAGCCCGCTATGAAGTGCTCGAATTCGAGGAATCCGATGTGGCTCGCAGCACCGACCGCGACGGCGGATTCGGGAGCACGGGGCACCGGTAGGCCTTTTCGAAGTTCTGGATCCCGGGGGCATCCGCTAGATTTCGCATCGAAACCCTGACCAAGAACGGCTCATCAGAGATGACCACACCCGGTAACACACAGTCCAAGGACCAGACCGCTGGCAGCCTCTCAGTCACCGACCAGCGGACCGACAAGAACTTCGAGTTTCCGATCAAGGACGGCGCCATCAGAGCTGCCGACCTGAGACAGATAAAGACGGCCGACCCGGACGACGTCGGGCTTCTCTCGTACGACCCCGCGTTCATGAACACGGCGTCCTGTCGGAGCGCGATCACCTTCATCGACGGTGACAAGGGCATCCTGCGTTATCGCGGCTACCCTATCGAACAGCTCGCCGAGAAGGCGTCGTTCCTGGAAGTGGCGTGGCTGCTCCGTCATGGCGAGCTGCCGACCCAGACCGAGTACGACAAGTTCGAGCAGGACATCACGTATCACACCTACGTGCACGAGAACATCCGCAGCTTCCTGCAGGGGTTCCGGTACGATGCGCACCCGATGTCCATGCTGCAGAGCTCGATCGCGGCGCTGTCGTCGTTCTATCCCGGCGCGAGATCGATCTTCAGTCCCGAGGAGCGCAACATCGCGGTGATCCGTCTGCTGGCCAAGACGCCGACAATCGCCGCCTTCTCGTATCGTCATTCGAAGGGACTTCCGGTGGTCTATCCGGACAATTCGCTCTCGTACGTCGAGAATTTCCTTTCCATGATCAACCGGATGACCGAGCCTCGGTACGAGGCGAATCCGACGTTCGCGCGCGCGCTCGAGATTCTGTTCATTCTGCATGCCGACCACGAGCAGAACTGCTCGACCAGCGCCGTGCGCGTCGTAGGTTCCTCGCACGTCGATCCGTTCTCGGCGGTTTCCGCAGGAGTCGCGGCGCTGTTCGGACCGCTGCACGGCGGCGCGAACGAGCAGGTCTTGCGCATGATCGAGGAGATCGGAACGATTGACAAGATTCCGGCGTTCATCGAGTCGGTGAAGAGCGGCAGTGGCAAGCTGATGGGATTCGGACACCGCGTGTACAAGAGCTACGATCCGCGCGCCAAGATCGTGAAGGCGCTGGCGGACGACGTGTTCAAGATCACCGGCGTGGATCGCGGACTGGAGATCGCGCTGGAGCTGGAGCGCATTGCGCTGCAGGACGAATACTTTGTATCGCGCAAGCTGTATCCGAACGTGGACTTCTACACCGGGCTCATCTACCGCTCGATGGGATTCCCCACCGAGTATTTCACGGTGCTGTTCGCTATTGCGAGAATGGCCGGCTGGCTGTCACAGTGGGAGGAAATGCTCCTCGACAAGGAGCAGAAGATCGCCCGTCCTCGTCAGATCTACACGGGTTCGGAAGAGCGGAACTTCGTGCAGACGGTGAACGTAGGAAAGCGATAGAAATCGCTCCGAAGCATGAAAAGGCCCGCGCTCGTCGCGCGGGCCTTTTCATGCTTGGTCAGTCAGCCGAGCTTCGCGTTCAGCGTTATGTTGACGTTTCCCTTGAGCGCCTGGGATACCGGGCACCCTTCCTTCGTCGCCTGCGCAATCTGCTGGAACTTCGCGTCGTCGAGACCCGGCACCTTCGCCGTTACGTCGAGCGTCATGGTGGTGATCTTGAAGCCGTCGCCGACTTTCTCCACGGTGCAGGCGGCATGGGTCTCCACGCTTTCGGACGGCGTTCCATTGCTCTCCAGTCCCAGTGAGAGAGCCATCGAGAAGCAGGCGGCTTCAGCTGCCGCGAGCAATTCTTCAGGGTTCGAGCCCGGCTCCTCGCCGAAGCGTGTGCCGAACGAGTAGCCGGCGCTGACCGAGCCGCTCTCGCCCTTGAACGAGCCCTTTCCGTTCTTCAGTCCCTTCTCCCAGATCGCGCTTGCCTTGCGTGTAGGCATTCAATTCTCCATGTAGG
>JALYYT010000199.1 GCA_030946285.1 Gemmatimonadota bacterium | reverse complement strand
GTGCGAGGCACAAGGGTTCCATCGTTGTTGTACGCGCGGTCCACAAAACCCTCACCGACACCACGGATTCTCGCTCGCTCGGCGGCCGCCATCATCTCGCTGCCAGCGAGTCCCAGCAGTGCCAGCGAAGGATCCACGGAGCGAATCGCACTCGCAATCGCGTCTGCCGCAGCCCGATCGCGTGCCGCACGATTGTACAGAGCACCGTGTGCCTTCACGTAACGGAGCTCCGTGCCCGCCGCACGGCAGACTGCCTGCAACGCTCCGATCTGGTATACGACCATTGCCTCGATCTCGGCCGGAGTCGTTGCCATGTCGCGGCGGCCGAATCCCACAAGGTCGGGGTAGCCAGGATGCGCGCCAACCACAACTCCGCGCGCCGCTGCCTGCATGACTGTGGCGCGCATGACCACCGGATCACCCGCGTGGAAACCGCATGCGATGCTCGCCGACGTGACTGCGCCAAGCAGGCCATCGTCGTCGACGGCGTAACGTCCGAACCCCTCACCCATGTCGGCATTCAGGTCCACGGAAAGGCCCGCGCCTTGCGTCACTCGTACGGTCCGGTCATTACGCAAAGTTGCGGACGAATCATCCATCCCGCAACTTCCGGCATGACTCATCCGCCGATGGCTCCGCGTTCGATGCGCACCGTGCTTCTTGCGTCCTGTGCGGGATCCATGATCGAATGGTACGACTTCTTCATTTTCGGATCGCTCGCCGCAATCCTTGCGCGGCAGTTCTACCCTCCGCACGATCCAACCGCCAGTTTCATCGAGACACTGGCGACGTTCGCAGTCGGCTTCGCGGTACGGCCCATCGGGGCGCTCTTCTTCGGCCGCATCGGCGACCGACTGGGACGCAAACGGGCATTCCTCACGACGCTGGTGGTGATGGGAGTCTCGACCACGGCGATCGGCGTGCTTCCGGGCTACTCCACGATCGGCGTTTTCGCGCCGCTGATTCTCGTAACGCTCCGTCTGGTCCAGGGTCTCGCGCTCGGCGGCGAGTATGGCGGAGCCGCGGTATATGTCGCCGAGCATGCACCCGCCGGCCGGCGCGGCTACTACACGAGCTTCATTTACACCACCGCGACAGTTGCACTGCTGGTTTCACTGCTTCTGATTCTCGCGGTGAGACGGCTTATGGGCGAAGATGCATTCGCGAGCTGGGGATGGCGCATTCCATTTCTCGTGTCGTCGATCCTCGTAGTGGTGTCGTACCACGTGCGGCGCAGACTTGGCGAATCGCCGGTATTCACAGCGGCAAAGGACCGCGGGGAGACGAGCGCGTCACCGATCCGCGAAGCCTTTGGGTCGTCCCGCTGGAAGCTCATGCTCACGCTTCTGTTCGGCGTGATCGCGGGTCATGCTGTCACGTGGTACACCGGCCAGTTCTACGCGCTGTTCTTCATGCAGACGGTGCTCAAGGTGCCGTTCGGCGCGGCGTACATCGCTATGACCATCGCACTCGTGTTCGGTACGCCGTGCTTCGTGCTCTTCGGCGCGCTCTCGGACCGGGTCGGCCGAAAGCCGGTTATCATGACTGCGTTCCTCCTCGCGGCCGTGACGCTCGTGCCCACATACCATCTCATGACGCGCGCAGCGTCAGGAACTCCCAACATCCCCGCGCTCTCCGCGCTCATCTTCTACCAGATCGTTCTTGCCGCGATGTGCACAGGTCCGCTCGGCGCACTGCTGGTCGAATCATTCCCGACGAGCGTGAGATACACCGGCGTGTCGTTTGTACATCACGCCGGCACCGGCTGGTTCGGCGGATTCCTTCCGCTGATCGCGACCTCGCTCGTTGCGAGAACGGGCAATCCGTATGCCGGACTGTGGTACCCGGTCGTCGTTACCGCGATGACGTTCGTAGTTGGAGTGACGCTCTTCAGGGAACGGCCGAACCAGGAACTGAACCAGGAACTGAACCAGGATCTGAACCCGCGAGGGGATCGACCGTAATGGCGTACGCCGAGTCTACTTCTTCGGGGTACGCTGGTCCAGCTTGCCTTTCGTCCAGATGATGACCATTGCACAGCCGCTGTTCTGGCCGCCGCTGAATTCCATGGGCACGTCAACCGGCTGATAGAATTCGATCGCTACGACGTCCTGCTCACCAACGATCTCGTCAATTGTCTGACCCGCGGTCGTGTTCACCGGATTGTTATCAATCACGAATGCGACGCAGCCATTGGAGCGAGTCGTCGCGACTGTGGCGCTCGAGCCGCTGCCCATGACATAGATGCCTGGAATACGACGGAGAATATCGGATGTGTACGTCGGGCTGATCGCATGGATCTGCGACAGATCCATGTACTTGCCCATGCCCATCTTCCGGCGCCGCTCGAAGCCGGTTGATTCGATCGGATCGGACTTGGCTTTCACGTCGACGCTCGTCAGCACGGGACTGTAGGTGCCGAGTCGAACCGTGATGTCGTTGGTGCGCAGCGACGTGACATCCATCGGCGTCTCGACGGGAAGATATCCCACGCGACGCACGAGCAGCGACTGAGTTCCGGCGACGACACCGGTGAGCGTGAACTTGCCATCCGCACCGGTTGACGCAGACGCAGCGCTTCCCTGCACCGACACGCGCGCTCCGGAGACAGCTACGCCACCCGCGTTCGTCACCTTGCCTGTGATCACCGCGCGTCCACCACGGCGCGCCTTCGTTGCCGACGTGGTGTCGCTGGATGCGACGACTGGCGGCGGCATGTAAAGCACGCGTACAGTCAATCCGCGATCGTCGCTCTGAATCGGAACTTCGGCTGTTTTTGCGCCACCACGCTCCGCTTGCAGAGTGCCCTGCAGATTTGCAGGAACACCACAGATCCTGTACGTGCCATCCGCCTCGACGGTCGCTTTGCGCACGCGCGGCGTAGTGCGAAGCCCGATCGTATTGCTCACTTCGGTTTCCATCCACGCCACCGACACCTCCGCGCCGACCGCGGGTTTGTCAGTGTCTGCGTCCACCACCTTGCCGAGTATCACGGCCGGCCCGAACCGCAGCTTCGCCGGAGTGCAAACCGTTGTGGTCACTGTGTGCACACTCGGAACCGCGAGCTCGACCGTCTGTACCTGTCCCATGACCACCGGGACAGAGTCGGATTGAAGGCGGATGCCGAGTGAGTCCAGGATGGGGTGCGTTACCTCGAGAACGTACTTCCCCGGTGGTACCGAATCGATCCTGAACAGCCCGTTGCCGTTCGTCGTTGCGTGCCGGTGCAGCCCTACGACTGACACTCCCGCGTTCGTCAGCATCCCGTTGTGCAGCGAGTCGAGTGCCGCGCCCATGATGCTCCCGGTTCCCGGCACGATACCGGTAGCCGGTCCCGGCACCGGGAGCGTGCCGCTCTTCGCGGTCGCCGACGAATCAGCCGGACGCTTGATGATCGACTTACGCGGAATCTCGCGCTGGGCACTCGAAACAGACGGTAGCGCCACGCAAAAAAGTGCGGCGGCGGCCGCCAGAATCGCAGAACGTTTCATAGGATCTCTTACCATGTTGTCCCGTATATTACTCCACATGGGGACTCAGAATTCCAGCAGTGAAGTCGTGTTTCTCTCCGGTGTCCGCACTCCATTTGGCACCTTTGGAGGCTCCCTCAGAGATATATCGGCGATAGATCTTGGCGTGATCGCCTCCAAAAACGCAATGGAGCGCGCCAGTATAGCGCCAGCATCGGTACAGCAAACGATCTTCGGCAACGTGCTTTATACCACCAACGACTCGCTGTATTTCGCTCGTCACGTGGCGCTCAGGTCCGGCTGTGCCATCGAGGCTCCGTCGTTGACTGTAAACCGCCTGTGCGGTTCCGGGTTCCAAGCAGTCGTGAGCGGAGCACTGGAAATAATCACCGGCGAGGCGGAAATCTGCCTCGTCGGGGGCGCCGAGTCGATGTCCCAGGCTCCGCACGCCGTGCGCGGGATACGGTGGGGCGTACCGCTCGGAAAGTCTCCAGTCATGGAAGATACCCTCACGGAAGGGCTCAAGGATTCGTTCGCCAACGTATCAATGGCGGATACGGCGGAGAATCTTGGCGAGCAGTACGGAATTGATCGCATGAAGTCGGACGAGCTGGCGCTCCGGTCACAGAAACTCGCGCGGGACGCCTGGGCTTCAGGGGTGTACGACAATGAAGTGATATCCGTCCCCGTGAGAAATCCAAAAACCCGTCAAACCGAAGACTTCAGCCGTGACGAGCACATGCGTCCCGAATCTACGGCCGAAGGACTCGCAAAACTCCGCGCTGCGTTCCGCGATGGCGGCGTTGTCACCGCGGGCAACGCTTCAGGAATTGGAGACGGTGCTGCGGCGATGGTGATCGCGAGTCGTGAGTACGCCGACCGGAACGGACTCAAGCCGCTCGCGCGTCTGGTTTCGTGGGGCCTCGCCGGCGTCGATCCGCGGATAATGGGAATCGGGCCGGTTCCAGCCACAAAGGCCGCGCTGGAACGCGCGGGCATGTCGCTCGACGACATGGACCTCATTGAGGTCAACGAGGCGTTCGCGACGCAGACCTGCGCCGTTGCGACCGAGCTCCGCATACCACGCGAGAAGCTGAACATCCACGGCGGCGCGATCGCGCTGAGCCATCCACTGGCGGCGTCGGGTGCGCGCATCACCGTGCATCTGCTTCACGCCCTTCGTGCAAGTGGCAAGCGCTTCGGACTCGGCACAGCCTGCATTGGCGGCGGCCAGGGTATCGCGCTCATCGTGGAGTCGCTGCCAGCCTGACAGTCATGGAATCACACCGAATGAAGATTCTTCCGAAATCCGTTTTTGTACCGCTCGCCCTTATGGGAGCGATTGGCGTGCTGGCTTGTGCGTCAGGCACTGGTGCATCACAGCCGGGCACCGTGCAGCCCGTCATCACCGGGCGATCGGGCGTCACGACCTGGCCCGTCAAGACGCGGGAACACGTTGATCTCTGGCTGCACGGCTTCGCGCTTCTTTCGAGCGACAGCTCGAAGATTCCGCTTTTCAGGCCCGGCTACCGGGATGAACTCACTGTGCTCAAGAATCGAGCGAATGTGCTCACGCAGCTTGACGTGAATCACGAGAAGCTTGCGAGACAGGTCGCGGCGAACAGGGCGCTGGTCAATGCGCAGTTCGTTCCGTTCTATTTCTCCACGCTGGATGAGATGCACGGAGCGATTGACCGCTTTGTCCAATCCGATGGTAACCCCTCCGCGGCGCGCACGGAGACTGAAGCTGCGCAGTTCGCGGTCCTCGCCAGCTACTTTCGCAGCGCGTCCGATAGAACGTGGCTAGCGCTATTCGCTTCATCGCTCTGGGACGAGGACACGAAGTTCTTTCATTCCTACTGGACGCAGCAGCAGCGCCAGCGTGCCAACGTGATAGACTCGACGACAGCGCTGTGGCAGAATCTGATGCGGCCGCGGATCCAGCGCTTCCTGACTAACACGCAGCAGCGCGATGGCGACATCCTCCTGTCGCTGCCGCTCGACGGCGAAGGACGTACACTCAGCGCATCAGGAACGGTGCGAACTTCGGTTGCCGTGACGTTTCCGGTTCGGCCGGCAGACGCACCGGAAGCGATGTACGGGCTGGCTCACGAGCTGGTCGGCGCCGTCACCAATTCGGCAATCGTCGACAATACGTCGCCCGCGGAACAACGCAACGGTGTCGCCGACCGCTATGCGAGTGCGGCAGCGGTACGCGGCGGCCTCATTCTCCTCGAGAAGTTCGTACCGGAGCTCGCCGATGGTTACGCACGCTATTATGTAGCTTCGACCGGCACTGCGCCGGGAGCATCACCGCGCGCGCAGCTCGTTTCGCTCTTTCGTCTCCCTGACGCGATTCGCGACGCGATAGCGCGGCAGATCAACATGGTTGACAGTGGCATCTAACGTTCCCGCGACGAACGCGGAGCAGTCTGCGCTCGCTCCGACGGCGCAGCACGGACTCGACCGGCGCGCGGTGGAGCGAGTGCTCGCGCGTGCCGCCGAGCTGCAGGGTCTGGGCGGGACCGAATCGGACGCTGACGCGATAAGCGAAGCGCAGCTTCTCGACATAGCCCGGGAAGCGGGCCTCGCGGTCACCAGCGTCCGGCAGGCGATGGCGGAGGAGCGCACCCGCATCGGCAACGATTCCGAGGACGATGCGCGCTGGCTCGTACGCGTCGCTGGTCCCACCACTGTCTCCGCCTCGCGCACGATACTAGGCGAGCCCGAGGCGATGATCGCATATCTCGACTCGTACATGCAGCGCGAGGAATGCATGCAGGTGCAGCGTCGCTTCACTGATCGCGTTACATGGGAAGCGCGCAACGACTGGGTCGCGGCCATCAAGCGCGGCCTCAGAAGCGGCGGACGGTCATACCAGCTGTCACGCGCCGGTCACGTCGCGGCCACTGTCGTTCCTGTTGACGAGAACAGATCACTCGTCCGTCTCGACGCTGATCTCGGTCCTTCGCGAACGAACGTGGTACGCGTGGGCGGGGCGGTTACCGCGACTGGTGTGGTCGCCGGCGGCACAATCGTGTCCGTAGCCGCCATAACGCACGTGGCGCTCGCGCTCGCGCTAGGAGTGGCGGCCTTCCCGGTCGCAGCCGCCGGAGCCGGTGCATACATGGTGCTCCGTCGTCATCACGGTTTTGCCGATCGCATCTCGCTCGCGCTCGAGCAGGTCCTGGACAGACTCGAGTATGGTGAATCAAGACGGCCGTCGAACTTCTTCGAGGCGCTCGCCATACGCCCGTTATTGCGCTGACGCGCTCCCTCTCCCCCAACTGCAAGGCATGAGCGACATTCGAACAGTAGCGGTACTCGGCGGCGGCCTCATGGGCTCCGGCATCGCGCAGGTTTCCGCCGCGAGCGGCTACGCTACGATCGTGCGCGAAATGTCGGATGACTTGTGCGCCCGGGGGCGCGCCGCGATAAATCGTTCGTTCGATAAGGCCATCGAAAAGGGGAAGGCAACGACCGGTGAGCGTGACGCGGCGCTCTCCCGCCTCACGTTCACGACCGCGCTCGCCGATCTCGCCAGTGCCGATGTCGTGATAGAAGCAGTAGTCGAAGACCTTTCGATCAAGACGGAGATGTTTCGCGAGCTGGACGCACTCTGCGGCCACGATACGATTTTCGCTTCCAACACTTCCAGCCTCACGATCGCCGAGATAGCGGCAGCTACCGCCCGCTCTGATCGCTTCGTCGGAATGCACTTCTTCAATCCCGTGCCGGCGATGAAGCTGGTCGAGGTAGTGCGCGCGATTCGCACGAGCGACCAGACCGTGGGGCGCGCCACAGCCTTCGTTCGTTCACTCGGCAAGGAGCCGATCAACGCGCACGACAACTCGGGATTCGTGGTCAATCTGCTGCTCGTACCGTACATGATAGATGCGATTCGGGCGCTCGAATCCGGCGTCGCATCGGTCTCCGACATCGACAAGGGTATGATGCTCGGCGCAGGCTACCCGATGGGACCGTTCACGCTGCTCGATTTCGTCGGGCTCGACACGACCTACCGGATCGCAGAGATCATGTACGAGGAGTATCGCGAGCAACGCTACGCTCCTCCGCCGCTTCTGAAGCGCATGGTGATCGCCGGGATGTTCGGCAAGAAGTCCGGGATGGGATTCTATGACTACTCGCAGAATCCCCCGGTGCCAAGCAACATCGGCCTCTGACGCGTTGGCGGCGTGAGCACGTTGCCGAGGCAACCAACTGAATTTCGCGGTACGTTCCGCAGCGACGACGAGGCGCTGGCTGTCTACTCGGAAGGTGCTGGCATCGCGCGAATAATGCCGCGCGCAGTCGCAGTGCCGGCCGATGCCGATGACGTGGCGACGCTGGTACGCTGGGCCGGCGAGAACGGCGTTCCTCTCGTCCCGCGCGGTTCGGGCAGCGGCATGGCTGGCGGTGCGATCGGTGACGGCGTGATCGTCGATCTGAGCCGGCTCCGGGAGCAACCGGTAGTTGACGCGAGCGAATGCACGCTTCACTGCGGTCCTGGAATAACCTGGAAGGAAGCCGACGACGCGGCACGAACGTCAGGGCTGCGCTTTCCACCCGATCCATCCAGCGGCGCGTTCTGCAGCATCGGCGGCATGGTGTCGACCAATGCTTCGGGTGCGCACACGCTCAAGTACGGACCGACGCGAAACTGGGTACGGTCGCTGGATTGCATCTTCGCTGACGGAACGCGTGCGCGCGTCGAGCGTGGAGTGCGCACGCCAACTCACGTACCGGCATTGCGTCGCTTTCTGGATATCGCGGGCGGACTCAGCGCCGCCGAAGCGATTGCGCCGTCCATTCATCAGGGCGTACGAAAGGATTCCTCCGGTTATGGCATCAACGCGTTCGCGGGGACGCAGGATGTCGTGGACATTATCGTGGGAAGCGAGGGAACGCTCGCACTCGTGGTCGGAGTCGAGCTCGAGCTGTCACGTGTGCCCGGCGCCACCAGCTCGCTGATCGGATCGTTCCCGACGCTCGAGTCAGCAGTGACGGCGGCCGTAAAGGCACGCGACGGAGGTGCAGCGGCGTGCGAACTGCTCGATCGTACTTTCCTCGATGTCGCGTCGAGCGAGGGACCGCTCGCAAGTGTAGCCGAGGGCTCCGACGCCGTGCTCATGGCTGAAGTCGAAGGCGACGATGCTTCGCTGGCGCACGCGGCTGCTCAGAGTCTCGCCGAGGAATTTCGCGTTGCGGGCGCGACGCGCGTCGAGCTTGCGCTCACGCCGCACGAAGAAGCTGAGATGTGGCAGCTTCGCCACGCAGCCAGTCCGATTCTCGCGCGACTCGGTGCTTCGCTCACGTCCATGCAGTTCATCGAGGACGGCGCGGTTCCGCCCGCGCGGTTGCCGGAATACGTGCGCGGGGTGCGCGCGATCCTGGAGCGACACGGCGTGAAGGGTGTGGTCTTCGGTCACGCCGGTGATTCGCACATTCACGTGAATCCGCTCATTGATGTCGGCCGGGCAGGCTGGCGTGAGACCCTCTCGGCGATGCTTTCAGAAGTCGTGGCTCTGACGAGCGGCCTCGGCGGCACGCTGGATGGCGAGCACGGCGACGGACGGCTTCGAACGCCACTGCTCGAGCGCGTCTGGCCACGGGAGATCATGGAGCGCTTCAGAGCCGTCAAACGGGCGTTCGACCCAGATGGAATTTTCAATCCCGGCGTGAAAATCCCGCTGCCCGGCGACACACCGATTGCGGACATCAAGTACGATCCAATGCTCACCCCGTTGCCGCCGGCCGCTGCTGGCGTACTCGCAAGAGTAAGTGAGGCCCGGGCGTATGCGTCATTTCGACTCGACATGCTCGACACGCCCGATGGCGTTGCGTAACTTTGGCGAGCAGCGACTCCCCACCCTGACCGCTTCACACACTTGTACTACACAGAGCCGAAGCTCACCGTAATCTCGCGCCCGCATTTCACCGAGCCGGCCGATCTTCCCGTCACCTGGATCGGTGAAAGCACCGACGGCGAGCGTCTCGCAGAGTTCGCGGGGCGCCTGTGTTACATGAGTCAGAGAAACCCGGCGTCGCGCAGCACGCGCGAGTATCTGGAGAACATCAAGAAGCAGGGTCACGGGAGCGTGCTCGAGCACGCCAACTACTCGATACTGGTCGAGGGAGTCAGCCGCTCATTGACGCACGAGCTGGTGAGACATCGTGCCGGGATGGCGTTCTCGCAGCTGTCGCAGCGTTACGTTGACGAGTCGGAGGCGAACTTCGTGGTACCACCCGCGATCATCGGCGACGAATCGCTTCGCACCGCGTGGCAGCAGCAGATCGAAAGCGCGCAGAGTAGCTACGTCGCGCTGGTCGAGCAGTTGATGGAGCGATACGCGTGGGTCACGGACAAGGTTCACCGGCGGAAGATGGCGCGCGAGGCAGCGCGTGGAGTTCTTCCCAACTCCACCGAGACCAAGATCGTCGTGACCGCGAATGCGCGTGCGTGGCGTACGCTCCTCGAGCTGCGTGCAGGCGAGGGAGCGGAACTGGAGATTCGTCGCTGGGCCGTCGCGATACTTCGAATCCTTCAGAGCGAAGCTCCGGCGTTCTTCAGTGATTTCGAGATCTACCAGGCTGACGATCGCCAGGAAGCTGCGCGGGTAACGTACCACAAGGTCTGAGCGCGCTCAGACTTTCACTTCGCACATCAGCGCGAGGAGATTCGCGTCCGGATCTCGCAGGAACGTCATCCAGAGTTCGACGTCACCCATTCGCGTGATCAGGTGCGGCGAATCCTCGAAGTCCGCACCCCGCGCTGACAGGTCTGCGTGCGTGGCGTTGATGTCTTCCACCTTGTAGTACACAACCGATGACGAACCTGGCGCTGCCGATTCGCCGGAAGCGAGCATCAGGCGCACCCCACCGCAGTCGAAGAACGCGAGTCCGGGAGGCGCCGAGAACAGGAAACGCAGCCCGAGCACGTCGCGATACCATGCCGTGGCGCGGTCAACGTCGCTGACGACGAGGGCTATCTGCCCAATGCCTGTGAGGCCGCTGGGGCCGCTGGGGCCGCTGGGGCCGCTGGAGCCGCTGGAGCGATTCGCCGCCATTCCTTAACCTACGCTCGAGGCCCGCGGTGTCAAACGCATTGCCATAGAACGAATGGCGACGTTTGACAGGGACGGTCGGACGGGTGATGTTTGCTGCTCGACGACGCTGGCGCCAGCGAACCATTTTGCCTCTGGCGGCGTCATACTGGAATGTCGCTTGCAGCGGCCGCGCAGACTCGAACAGGGATCAATGCCTGATGCGATATCCGTTGCACCGCCGCAACCTCCGGTCGGGAATCACAGCGCTATCGCTGCTCGGTGCGATGATACATCCGCGCAACATGCGTGCGCAAGCTGAAACCGTTCGAGGCCGCGTGACCGACGATTCGAGTCGCGCAGTGCCCGCAGCAACTGTGATAATCACGCGCGGGCCGGACCGTCTCGTACAGCAGACCGTCACGGATACAGGAGGACACTATGCTTCCACGTTCGAACCCGGCACCGGCGACTATCTCGTTTTCGTAAGCGCCCTTGGATACGCGTCTGCGCGCCGACGCGTACAGCGTGCAGCCAGCGAGCGCGAGCTTGTAGCCGACTTCATTCTGAAGCGGGATCTCTCCGTTCTCGCAACCGTGAACGTAAAGGCGTCCAAGCCTGCTCGGGCGACGAATGATGTGTCCCCTTACCAGCAGGAACCCGGCTCCTCGGAAAAGTGGAACGACGGCGTCGCCGCTAGCATTACGCCCTCGCTGGCAGGTGATCTCAACGCAATTGCCGGTACCATGTCCAACGTCACCATGACGGGAAACGGACCTTCGATACTCGGCTCGGGCAGCGAATCGAACCTGAATACGCTCAACGGCATGGGCATGTCGGCCGGCTCGATTCCACGTGCGGTGCGTACGGACACGCGTGTCACGGGAGCCACTTTCGATCCCACACGCGGTGGCTTCTCCGGCTCCAACACGGACGTGCAGCTCGGGCCTGGCAGCCGGATGAACCAGAATCGCCGCGCGTTTCTCACGTTTTCTCCTGCGATGTTGCAGTTGACGGACGTCACGGGCCGTGAGACGGGGGCGCAGTCATCGCTGATGCGCGGGAGCATCGGCGGCGATGGCGAGCTGATCCGCAATGCCCTGACCTACAACATGGGGATCGACATAGCGCATTCGGACCGCGATCCAGCGACACTTGCCGACGCGAGCGCCGGCATTCTCCTGCGTTCCGGAATTGCACCAGATTCCGTAGCGCGTCTGCTTGCAGTCGCACCGTCCCTCGGCCTTTCAGCGACCGGGCGAGCGTTGCCGCGGGCGCAACCGCATGACGCATTCAGCTGGCTCGGAAGGCTCGACGACACCCGCGATACCATGGCGACACGTGCCTTAACGACGTACGCAACCTACTCTCGCGACGGTGGACTCGGATACGGACCGGTATACGCGACCTCAACGGCGAGCCAACAGACGCAATCGGCATTCGGCGCACAACTCACGCTCGGCAACTACATCGGCGCCCAGAGGCTCGTGCTCACCGAAACACGACTCGGCGCGAGCACGACCCGCGCTCACGCGACTCCATACCTGCAACTCCCCGCCGCGAATGTTCTCGTTCTTTCATCGCTTGCGAACGGAACGAGTGCCGCGGAGCAAGTCTTCCTTGGCGGCGGGCGACTGAACACCGACGATTCCCGCTGGACTCTCGAAGGGTCCAACCAGACGATCTGGAACCTGAATGGGCGACGGAACCATTTCAAGGCGATGCTATGGGCGCGAATGGACGGTCTTCGCCAGAATGGCGTTGCCAACCAGTTTGGCACATTCGGTTTCAACTCGATAGCGGATCTCGCAGCGGGAATACCGTCCAGCTTCTCCCGCACGATCACGCAACCGCAGCGGAGCGGAACTGTATGGAACGCCGCGACCGCAATCGCGCATCAGTGGTCGCCATCGCGCCAGTTCAGCGTCCTCTACGGAGCGCGACTGGAAGCGGACGGCTTTGGGAGCACGCCAGCGCGCAATCCTGCGCTCGAGAGCGCACTGGGCGTGCACACGGACGTCGCACCCATGCGCTTCAACCTGAGTCCGCGAATCGGTTTCTCCTACACGTACAGTCGGGACAAGGACAACGGTAATGGAGAAGCCGTCAACAACGTGGGAGCGTTCTACCGGAGCACGGTGGGGGTCTTCCGGGGAGGTATCGGGGAATTTCGTGATCTTCTGCGACCGGACATGCTCTCGAGCGCGTCCGCAGCGACGGGCCTTCCATCGGGTACTGCCGCGATCTCGTGCGTCGGCGCAGTCACGCCAATCCCGGACTGGACTTCGTTCGCCGTCAGCCCGGCCAATATTCCATCACGATGTCTCGATGGATCCGGTCTGCTCACGGAATCAGCCCCTCCGGTGTCGCTGATCAGTCCCTCGTACGACGTGCCGCGCAGCTGGCGCACTTCGCTCGACTGGAACTCCAACTTCGGCGCGTGGCTCGTTCGCATAGCGACTCTCGGTTCGTACGATCTGTCTCAGCCCGGTACAGTCGATGCGAACTTCTCGGGTGTGAAGCAGTTCGCGCTTTCAGGTGACGGCAATCGGCCAGTGTTCGTGTCGGCTGCCGCGATAGATGCTGCGAGCGGATCTGTCTCGCCGACTCAATCGCGGATTTCGCCCGCATTCGGCCGAGTGGCCATGCGAACAAGTGATCTTCGCGGGTATGGCGGCCAGATCACGGGAACCGTTTCGCCGGATATCTTCAAGTTTCGGAACGACCACGCATTCTACGCGTCTTTGTCCTACACCCTTCAGGAGTCGCGACGGGAGTACCGCGGCTTCGATGGCGCCGCGTTTGGAGATCCGCGAATCACTGAATGGGCCGCGTCCAACAACGACGCGCGAAACATAATAGTGCTCACTGGAGGTTACTCTGCTGCGCTGACGGGCACACTGACTCTGTTCGCGCGGATGCAGTCCGGCCTTCCATTTACGCCACTCGTGCAAGGCGACGTGAACGGCGACGGTCTCTCGGGTGATCGCGCGTTCATTCCGAACCCGGCTTCCACGACGGACACAGCAGTTGCGTCGCAGATTCGGTCACTTCTCTCCAACGGGTCCGGCACAGCGAGAAACTGCCTTTCACACAATCTTGGCCGCGTCGTCCCGCGCAACGGATGCCGAGGACCGTGGAGTACGACGCTCAACATGCAGTGGCAACCGCCGCTGCCTCGAAGTTGGATGCGCAGGGTCACGGCGAGCGTATACTTCGAGAACGTGCTCGGCGGTGTTGATGAAATGCTGCATGGCAGCAATCTTCGTGGCTGGGGAGCGCAACCGGTCGTGGACCCGGTTCTCCTCGTGCCTCACGCGTTCGATCCCTCAGCAAAGCAGTTCGCGTACACCGTGAACCCGCGATTCGCGGATACTCGACCCGCGAACTCGCTCACGCGAAACCCGTTCCGTGTGACCATCGACTTCTCCTTCGATCTCAGCACGGACTATGACCTCCAGCAACTGCGCCGCGCGGTGGAGCCCGTGAGATCCGGGAAACGGTGGACGCGTCGCTCGGCCGACTCACTGACCAGCTTCTACCTGCGCAGAACTTCGGATATCTACCAGCTACTGATCGAAAACAGCGACTCTCTGTTCCTGAGTCGCGGCCAGACGGAAGCGCTTCAGCATTCCGACTCTGTCTATTCGACGAGAGTGAAGGCGATCTACTCGCAGCTCGGCGAGTATCTTGCCTCGCTGAACGGCTCCGATCCGGGAAAGGCGGCTCTCGACAGCGCGAAGCAGGTGCAGAAGGCGTACTGGAAAATCTTTTGGGAGCAGCCCGAGATTGCGGATTCCGCAATTACACCGTCGCAGAGAGCGCTCATGCCCGAGCTGGTGGGCCTTCTCGCGGTCCCGCAGAAGAATCGGGAGTTCTCGCAGTGGTCGTTCGGGCATCCGGTCCGGGGCAGAACTGGCCAGCCACAGGCAAGTCAGCCGCGCGGTACGACGCAAGAGATAAAGCGGGAGTGAACGAATGCAAAACGGGGCCGCGCTCTTCGCGCGGCCCCGTTTCTCCTTTCCATGCTCTGACGATTCAGGTTTCGTAATCGCCATCTCCGTTGTACACCAGCCCTTCGGCTTCACGAACGCGGTCGAGCAAGGCGCTGTTCTCCGTTGCCCTGTCCGGCGCGACTTCACCGGCACTGCTGCGTTCGAACCACGCCAGATTCAGCGTGGGCTCCGGGACCGGTGCGATGCGCCCGTCGAACACGGGCATCGCTCCGAAATCCATCTTCCCCCCTGGGAGAATCGGGCTCGCGCCCTCGCGCGAACCCTCGGTATACCGGCGCATGATAACAAGTTTCGCGCCGGTACTAGTGGAACTTTAGCACCAGTGCGCGTCTCATGAGGCAGCGCCTCGCAATAGTGACCCCGCCGGTACGATTTCGTCACACACGATTGCGTGTCGGTTGCAACGTTTTGTTACAATGATGCGGGTCGCGCCGCCGAGGATCCGATCGCGCCGGACGTCGCGACGCCGGGGTTTTCGATCGCGCATCGTGGATGGCGCATGGCGCGGATGCATCCGCGCCATGGTCGCGACACCGAGGGCCCGATCGCGCCGGACGTCGCGACACCGAGGACCCGATCGCGCCGGACGTCGCGACACCGAGGGCCCGATCACGCCGGACGTCGCGACGCCGAGGGCCCGATCGCGCAGAAAGTCGGCGCGGATATATCCGCGCCTTACCGGGTCGGGGCGGACTTCAGGTGACGGTCGCGGGGTCCACGCCGCGGGTTTCGAAGATGCGCGCGATGGTCTCGGCGATCTTGTTGTTCGGCGTGCTCGCGCCGGCGGTGATACCCACCACGACGTCTCCCGTCGCCGGCAGCCAGCCCGGCGTCGCGACGTCGTCGCGGCCCTGGCGCACTCGGTGGTGGATCACGCCTTCGGCCGCGTCGATGCACCCGGCATCCTCGATGTGGTAGGTCGGAACCACATCGGCACAGAGAGCTGCCAGGGAAATCGTGTTGCTCGAGTTGTATCCGCCTACAACGACCATCACGTCCGGTGGGTCCAGCAACAGCTCCTTCACGGCGTCCTGCCGCTCCTGGGTCGCCGAGCAGATCGTGTCGAACGTACGGAAATTGGCGGCGGCGTACTCCTCGCCTTTCCCTCGCGCCATTGCCGCTCGCGTTTCGGCCCCGATCGCGAGACTTTCACTGGCAAGCATTGTCGTCTGGTTCGCGACGCCGATCCGAGCGAGGTCCCGCTCCGGATCAAATCCCGGCGAAGCAGCGTGAGGCGCGAACTTCTCGCTTATCTCGGCCGCCGTTCGCTTCCCCTCGAGAAAGTCGCCGATCATCCGCGCCTCATCCATGTCACGGACGACCACGTAACGTCCCTCAGGATACTTGGTCACCTGGGACGCTGTCGCACGCGTCTCCTCGTGATAGTACTTGCCATGGATCAACGCCGTGTACCCATCACGCGCGTAGCTCTCGACCCGCTTCCAGACGTTCAGAACGGAGCCACAGGTGGTATCCACCATCACACAACCGCGCTCGCGCAGAGTGGCGAAGTCGGCCACTGTCACCCCGAACGCGGGCAACAGAACCACGTCCTCCGGCTGCACCATCGAAAAATCGAAGGAGGCTTCATTGGCGGTGACCGTGTGCTTGAGAAAGATCACCCCGGCGTCGCTCAACCTGCGATTGATGTGCGGATTGTGGATGATCTCACCCGCAAGGTAGATCTTCCTCTCCGGAAATTTCCTGCGAGTCTGATACGCATACTCCACCGCGCGCTCCACGCCGTAGCAGAAGCCGAACTCATGCGCGAGCCGGATCGTCACGCCGCCAGCGCTCAGTGAGTAGTTCCGCTCCTTGAGCAGATCAACGAGCCGGCCATCGTATTCGGTCGCCAGTTCTTCCTGCACGTCGGCCTTGAGGCCGAATCCCTTGCGGAAGTATGTAGCTGGCACAGGCGGTGTGGACGGCGCGTTCATACTCCAAATCTAGCCGGTAAACCGGTCACGAACGCTCGTTCTAGCGGCGTCCCAGAACGTGCGCGTCGATCTCGACACACCACGCATGCAGCAGCATCAGATGCACTTCCTGGATGTGTGCGGTCACGTCGCTTGGCACCGCAAGCACGTGATCCGCATCGGCGCCTCTGAGCCCGTTTCTGCCGGTAAGAGCAATCGTCACGGCCCCGTTTTTCCGCCCCATCGCAAGCCCGCGGACGACGTTCTCGGATGAACCGCTGGTGGTGAGGCCGATCAGCACGTCACCCACGGATGCCAGGCCTTCTACCTGCCGCTCGTAAAGCGCGCCGTAACCGAAATCATTGGCGATGCAAGTCACCGATCCCACGTCACCGCCGAGCGCGACAGCGGCGTAGGGCCTGCGCGTTTCCTTGAAGCGGCCGATCAGCTCGCCGGCCATGTGGCTCGCCTGCGTTGCCGAGCCGCCGTTCCCGAAACAGAGAATCTTCTTCCCGCCAAGGACCGCCGCTACGAGCGCATCACCGGCGGCGGCCGCCACGCCCGCGAGGACCGTTGCGCTTGCCTCCACCGTGCGGATGCTTTCCGCGAAATGGTCCGCTATGATGTTTCGGCTTTCTGTCGTCACGCTTTCTCTCGTGTGATTTCTCGTGTGTTATTTCGTCGGGTGACCATGGTCTGTCGAGCAGTTCCTGAAGCTCGTCCAATGTATCCGCCCTGACCGCACCCCGCTGCCCGCGCACAACAGCGAACCTCACCGGCCGATCGAGGACTGGAATCTCGGATTCCGTTACCGTTCGTGCGATTTTTTCCGGCAACCGCAGCCGCGCGACACCGAAGGTCGAGCCATCGGGTCGTTCGTCCACATCGTAGTCTATCCACGCCTCGCGATCGCGGATTAGCACCACATCCGGCAGCAAGGCCAGCCGTGCGCGTTCCGCCGGCGACACGAAGTCGTCCGCATTGATCAGCAAGCGCGCGTTCCGGAAATCCTCGACGCTCCCGACGTCCGCAAGTTGCGCTTCGTACAGCGCTGTCAGCTCGGCAAGTCCGAGCTTGGGTGTTGCGCCGCCGGAGCGCCGGTATGCCTCGCGAATCGCGTTGATCGCGACCTGATTTTTCTTGAGCGCTACCTGGCGAGCCTCGCCACGCGCGGCGGCTTCGGCGAGTATGTGACGAGCTTCGGCTGCGATTTCCGGCGTCGGGAACTCACGCACCGGCTCGACTTCGCGATCGAGCTCGAAGCCGAAATACTCAACCCGACTCATCAGCACGAGCGGATCGTGCTTGCGATGCGCGTCGTACACCAGCTGAGGCTTCGTCCGCGTCGCGTACTTGCGAATCAGACTGTCGGGTATCTGCGTTCCCTCGATTCCAGCGCGCGGCTCGCCACTTTTCCCGGCGAAATAGCGCAGCGTACCCGCAATCGCTCCCCAGCTTCCGCAGACGCTGGTCTTGGATACCCGCGCGTTGCCGCCATCACGAGTCTGCTCGTCTATCACCAGATCGAATGGCATGGTGCGCGCGAGTAGCGCCGCAAACTGCTTGTACGTATGATCGCGCGCGAACGCCAGCTTCGCGGGTAGCGGCATTCCGAGACTGCGATAAACGCTCGCCATGCCGAGAGCGGCGTCCTCGATGGATTTCACGAGGACCCCGCGACGCTCGGCCCACTCCATGATCGAATCGTCGAACTGGTGTCGCGGAAGACCGTACACCTCGCCAATGTAGCCGCACTTCGTCAGCGCCTCGGCGTACACGTTGTAGGCGGTGAGGTGATCACTTCCAGGCACCGTCAGCCCATCCAGGTCCCGCTCCTCGCGTGTCATCCGGTGCAAAGATTCGATTCCACTGACAACTGCGACGAATGGAACCATCTCGTCGTCAGCGTTCACGAGAAGCTCCGCCCACGGACGATCAACGGGGAGCGCCTCCACTGAC
>JALYYT010000174.1 GCA_030946285.1 Gemmatimonadota bacterium | reverse complement strand
ACCTCTTCGGTGATCTGCGCCTCGGTCAGATAGATGTGCGCGTCATCCTGCTGGAACTGTCGCACGCGCGTCAGCCCCGAGAGCGCTCCCGATATCTCGTTCCGGTGAAGCACGTCCTGAGTCGCGTACCTGACAGGCAGCTCGCGGTAGCTGTGCTTCCTGCTTCCGTACATCACGTGATGCGACGGACAGTTCATGGGCTTGAGCGAGAAGTCGTGCTGCTGCGTCTCGTTGTCGAGCACCAGGAACATGTTCTCCTTGTACTTGCCCCAGTGCCCCGACTGCTCCCACAGCGTCTTGTGATAGAGCAGCGGCGTCTTTACCTCGTCGTAGCCGGCGACGCGAAGCCGCGCGCGCATGAAGTCCACAAGCTCGTTGTAGATGATCGTGCCGCGATTCGTCCAGAAGGCGGCACCAGGAGCGATAGGGTGGAACTGGAACAGATCGAGCTCCTTCCCGAGACGGCGATGGTCTCGCCGCTTGGCCTCCTCGATCCGGTACAGATGCGCGTCGAGGTCCTCCTTCCGGAACCACGCGGTGCCATAGATACGCTGCAGCATCTGCCGCTTCTCGTCGCCCCGCCAGTAGGCGCCAGCCGTACTGAGGAGCTTGAAGTGCTTTATGTAGGACGTATCCTGCACGTGCGGACCGCGACACAAATCGGTGAACGGACCGTCGGTATAGGTGGAGATAACCTCGTCGTCACCCAGTTCGGACAGTCGTTCGAGTTTTAACGGGTCTCCCTGGAACACGCGTTCGGCGCCCGTCCGGTCGAGTTCGGCCCGGACGAAGGGGTATTTTTCGGAAACCACCTTTCGCATCTGCTTTTCAAACGCTTCCAGATCGTCCGGGGTGAATGGATGGTCCACACCGAAGTCGTAGTAGAAGCCATCGTCTATCGAGGGACCAAAGCCGATCTGAGCGTCAGGCCGAACTCTTCTCACAGCGGTGGCAAGCACGTGAGCCGCCGAATGACGAAGTATGGCCAGCGCTTCGGGATCCTTTTCCGTGAGAACGCGGAATGCGCCGCCCTGCCGGATTGGCGTGGTCAGGTCCTGAACCGCGCCGTTCACCTGGACGGCAATGGCTGCCTTGAGGAGACGTTCGCCAATGGATCCAACGACTTCGGACGGCAGCGTACCTTCGGGGACGGACCTTACGGAACCATCTGGAAGCGTTAGCTCTAACAAGAGTTCGGTCTGATTATGAGTTCGCCGGTGGCCTTCTTCTTGCCGCCTTGCATCGCGACACCACCTAAAAGAATCGAGCGTATGCGTAAGCTATCCTTCGAAGAAAACCTCCGCCACAGGCTGCAGGATCTCCCGCGATTCCATTATCGCGACGAGCGTACTCGCCCGAGCGACGGAATGATGTTTCTGGCACTCGGCGCTGTCGCGGGAATCGCTGCGGGCGTCGTCGTGGCGCAGAAGTTCGGCGGCTTTTCCGCCCTCGCGACCAAACTCCGCGAACGGCTGGGCTCGGACGAGGAGGAAGAGGTCGCGGCCGAGTACGACGAGGATTATGAAGAGGACGATGAAGACGGCGACCTCGAGGAGCTGTCTCCCCTGGAGGAACTCGAGGAGCGCGTTCTCGAAGCCTATCACAACGATCCCGTCCTGAGCGAGCGAGCCATTGACATCGGCGCGATCGACGAGGGAATCATCGAGCTGACAGGGTGGGTATACGCAGCCAACGAAGCTGAGCACGCTGTCACCGTGGCGCGTGGTACTCCCGGAGTCGACACTGTTCTCAACCGACTGGCGGTGCGCGCTGAAGAAGACCGGCTGGACGACACCGCCGAGCGATATGCCGCCGGCGACGAGAGTCTGACCGAAGCGCACTGGGAGGGTCAGGGCGTGGGCATGGGCCGCAGCCGACAGGGAAATTCATCGCAGGCGGATCGCAACGTTGACCCGAAGCCGGCGCTGGAAGACAAGTGGATGAACGAGGATGAGGCGTATCGCTCGGCTGCGGATTCGATGGAAGGGATTGCGGAGCGTCGCACCAAGCCACCGGTCAAGCGTGGCGGTCGGAACGACGGATCAGCGACCTCTCCGACCGGTGTTCCCAAGGCCGACAACGTCGCCAATCCCGAGGATGTGCCGCCGGTGGTGTGAGCGCAGGGCTGGCCACAGGCGTTAAATTGGGCGTTGAATGACGACGCCCCAGATGCCTGATATTCCAAGTCAATACGATCCGGCGGCGACCGAGCGCGAGTGGTACGAGCGCTGGCTCGCCGCCGATGCGTTTACTGCCGACCCAGGCAGGGTTTCGCGCATGGGCGGCAGCCGCGATCCATTCACGATCGTGATGCCACCGCCAAACGTCACTGCCGTGCTACATGTTGGACACGGACTCAACAACACCGTACAGGACGTGATCGTGCGCTGGCGCCGGATGCGCGGCGACGAGGCGCTCTGGTTGCCCGGCACCGATCACGCCGGCATTGCGACGCAGAACATAGTAGAGAAGCAACTCGCACGGGACGGACAGAGCCGATTCGACCTCGGTCGCGAGGCCTTTATCGCGCGCACTCAGGAATTCGTCGCCGATACAGGTGGCAGCATCCTCGAGCAGCTCCGTTCGATCGGCGCGTCGTGCGACTGGACGCGAACGGCCTACACGCTGTCGCCGGAACTGTCGCGTGCCGTACGTGAGGCGTTCGTCCAGCTTCACGAGCGCGGCCTGATCTATCGTGGACATCGCGTCGTTCACTGGTGCCCTCGCTGTCTCACTTCGCTCAGCGACGAAGAAGCCGAGCATGCGGACGAGAAGGGAGCGCTGTACCACATTCGGTACGCTGTTGTTGGCCAACCCGATACCTGGCTCACGGTCGCGACCACGCGTCCCGAGACGATGCTCGGCGACGTCGCGCTCGCCGTGAATTCGTCGGACGAGCGGTATTCAGCACTCATCGGCCAGAAAGCGATACTGCCCATCACCGGAATCGAGATTCCGATAATCGCTGACGAGTATGCCGACCCCGCATTCGGCACCGGTGTCGTGAAGATCACGCCGGCGCACGACGCGAATGATTTCGACGTCGGCAAGCGCCACGTTCTGCCGATGCCGGTGATAATGGACGCCGAAGGCCGCCTGGACAACGGGACCGACGCGGGAGAGCGCGTTCCTGCCGAGCTGCGCGGTGTCGAACGGTTCGAGGCGCGGAAGCAGATTGTCGCGTCGCTAAAGGCCAGCGGTGCGCTCGTACGCATCGAGTCGCACCAGCATGGCGTGCGTCATTGCTACCGCTGCGGCACTGTGGTCGAGCCGCGGCTGTCAGACCAGTGGTTCGTGCGAATGGCCGAACTTGCCGCGCCCGCACTCGAAGGCGTGCGCACTCGCCGCATTCGCATCCTGCCCGAGCGGTGGGAAGCTGTGTACGTGAACTGGCTCGAGGGTATTCGAGACTGGAACATCTCGCGGCAGCTGTGGTGGGGACATCGCATTCCGGTCTGGTACTGTGAGACGAACGGCTGCGTCACAGTGAGCCGTGACGACGTTGTCAGCTGCGGGACGTGCGGTGGTCCGGTTCGGCAGGATGAGGATGTGCTGGACACCTGGTTCTCTTCGTGGCTCTGGCCATTTTCCACTCTTGGCTGGCCCGACAGGAGCGCCACAGATCTCGCGGCCTTCTATCCGACTGACGATCTCGTCACGGCGCCCGAGATCCTGTTCTTCTGGGTCGCGCGAATGGTGATGGCCGGATACGCGTTCATGGGGGACGCGCCCTTCCACACGATCTACCTTCACGGTACTGTGCGCGACACCGAGCACGTGAAGATGTCCAAGTCGCTCGGCAACGGAATCGATCCGCTGGACGTCGTGCGACTCTTCGGTGCGGACGCACTGCGGTACACTGTCATTTCCGGCATGGGGATGGGCGCCGACCTGGTGCTCGATCCCACCGATCTCGAACGCTCATTTGCGCCGGGACGGAACTTCGCGACAAAACTTTGGAACATCGGACGTTTCCTGCTCACGAAAGTCGGGAACGAGCCGGTGGTTCCGGTAGCTTCTATCGCGCAATCACGGCTCACGCGCGCGGACCGCTGGATCCTTGACCGACTGAACGCCGCGATCACAGAATGCGACGCAGCGCTCGGTCCGCCGCGCCCTTCAGGCGCAGTGTGGAAGGAATCCGACCTGCGCTCGGGCATGCGGCTCAATGAATACGCTGAGACCGCACGACGCTTCGTGTGGAACGAGCTCGCAGACTGGTATCTCGAAAGCGTGAAGAGTCGTGTCTCGGCGAACGGCGCCGATCGCGCGATCGCGCGCGCGATTCTCGTCCACGTCTTCGATGCGGCGCTCCGACTTCTTCACCCAGTCATACCCTTCATCACCGAGGCTCTCTGGCAGCGACTACCGGAGCGCGACGGCCGCGACTCCGAGTTGCTCTGCACCGCGGCATGGCCATCGGTCGCAGCAGACGATCCAGGCGCACGCGAGTTCGATCGAGTCCGCGAATGCGTGGACGCTCTGCGCGCGATGCGCGCGGAGTACGCGGTGCCGCCAGGAAAGGTGGTTCACGCGGTTATGGTCTCAACCCGCAGCGAGCAGCTGTACAACGAGGAAGCGCGCCTGATCGAGCAGCTCGCCCGCGCGACGCTCAGCGTGTGCGGACGGGTCGACGGGCCGGCGGTGCACGCGCTGCTTCCGGACGGGAGCGACCTCGTGCTGTCCCTTGGTGGACTGGTTGACATCGAACAGGAGCGACGCAAGCTGCTCACCGAGCTGACGCAGCTCGAGTCACAGCTGTCGAGCTTGCGCTCCCGACTCGAGAACGAGTCGTTCGTCTCGCGGGCGCCTGCACACATCGTCGAAGCCGAACGAACAAAGGAGCGTGACTGGGCAGCGCGCACCGATGCGCTTCGAAAAAAGGTGGACTCCACGGGATCTCCAGTCTGATGCGTCTCAAGGGCGCGCTGCTCGGTGCAATCACGCTCGGCAGTCTCGCCGCATGCGCCTCGCCCGGTCTCCCTCCCGGCGGCCCGGAGCGCCACACGCCGCCGCTCATCACGCGACTTCGGCCCGACACAAACAGTGTCAATGTTCGAGCGAAGGAGCTCGAGATTGAGTACGACGAGGTTGTCTCCGAACATCCCGCGAACGCGTCGTCGCTCAACGACCTTGTGCTCATCTCGCCGCGCAACGGCGCGCCGCGCGTGGATTGGCACCGTTCCACGTTGAGCATCCGACCATCCAGGGGATTCCGGCCGAACACAGCGTACACGGTTACAGTGCTACCGGGAGTCGCGGATCTGCGCGGCAACATTCGCAGAACGTCCACGGTTGTGACGTTCTCGACCGGCCCGACGATTCCGGCCACTGTGTTTCGCGGTACCATGTTCGACTGGCTTTCGGGGGTTCCCGTGAACACCGGTATGGTTGAAGCGCGGCTCGTGAGCGACACCTCCGTCGTATATCTCACTGCCTCCGATTCGATCGGGCGTTATCGCATGATCGGAATGCCTCCGGCGCAGTACATGGTGCGCGGATACGTTGACTCCAATCGCAACAGGGCGCTGGATCCGGGTGAGGCATTCGACACCACCCGCGTATTCGTCACCGACTCGGTCAATCTAGAGATCCTCGCGTTCGCGCACGACTCGACCGGACCTCGACTCGGCACCGTCGCACCCACGGATTCGATCACCCTTCGCGCGATATTCGACACGCCGCTGGATCCGCGCCGCCCGCTGGCAACGACGCAGCTCTCGCTCACCGGAACCGATTCGTCGCGCATCGCAATTGTATCCGTCGAGCCCGCCCGCCCCGACACAACGCGCGCGACTCCGCTGCTTCCGCCGGTGTCACAATCGGCGATCCCGATTCCAACGCGCAACCCGGTCGCGCCGGCCGTCGTCCTCCCCAAGCCGACACGTCCGCTTCTCGTTCGGGACGTGATCATCCGTCTCGCACAGCCGCTGCGGGCGGGAATGACGTACCGCTTGAACGTTACGAATGCGACGGGCCCAACTGGCCGTGCGCTGTCGTCGGACAAATCCTTCACGATGACCAGGGCGGCGGCGAAAGCACCAGTCGGCAAGTCGCCCCCGTCGTGATGCGTGTAACAGTTACGCGCGCCGCGCGCTGATGATCCCTGCCACGACCGTCTTTCTCGATCGTGACGGCACCATCATACGCGACGTGCATTACCTGGCTCGCGCCGCCGACGTGGAGCTACTGCCAGGCGCGGCTGCAGCGATCGCGAGGCTCAACGATGCCGGCATTCCTGTCGTCGTCGTGACGAATCAATCGGGCATAGCTCGAGGTAAGCTCACCGTCGCCGATTACGCGGCTACGGAGGCCCGTCTATCCAATCTGCTCGCGAACCACTCCGCGAGAATTGACGCGACGTACTACTGCCCTGACCATCCGGAGTTCAGCGAAGACAGCAGCTGTCGGAAGCCTGCGCCGCTGCTGTTCGAGCGGGCCGCGGCCGAGCACGGCCGCGACATGTCGGCGCCGTGCTACGTGGGAGACAGGTGGCGTGACATTGCTGTCTTCAGCGCGCTCGGTGGCACACCTGTTCTGATTTATGGACCCGACACGCGGGATGCAGACCTCGATACGGCGCAAAAAGCGTCCGTCGCGATAGTGGACTCGCTCGCTTCGGCCGTGGCGATGATTCTCGGCCCCGTGCCGTCGCGCGAGTGAAGACGCGAATCGCGGTGCTTGCATCGGGTGGCGGAACGAACCTCCAGGCGATCCTCGACTACTTCAACCTGATCGGCGACGCCGCATGCGGCGAGGTAGTAGTGGTCGGGTCAAACCGCGCGAGCGCTGGCGCTCTCGACCGTGCTCGTGCTGCGGGAATCGAGAGTGTGGTATTCGACCCGCGCTCCGAAGACGATATCGCCAGACTGCTGACCGGAAATCAAATTGAGCTGGTCGTACTCGCGGGATACCTCCGGCTCATTCCCGCCAGCGTAATTGCGCGATATCACGGGCGGATGATAAATGTTCATCCGGGCCCTCTTCCCCGCTTTGGCGGCGCAGGCATGTACGGTGCTCGCGTTCACGAGGCGGTGATCGCCGCGCGCGTGAAGGAAAGTGCGGTGACGATCCACATGGTGACCGAGCGGTACGACGAAGGACAACCACTCGCCGTCTGGCCGGTTCCAGTGCTCGACGACGACACTCCCGCCACGCTCGCCGAACGGGTGCTTGGTGTGGAGCATATGATATTTCCCAGAATCGTTGATGCGCTTGCGGCGACGATCGCCGCCGCACACTCGGCGAGCTGAACCAGATACTGACACATGCCTCTGGCATTACTTTCGGTCTCCGACAAGAGAGGCCTCGTGGAATTCGCAGCGGGCCTCAAGGATCTTGGGTGGGATCTCGTCTCTACAGGTGGAACGTCGAAGGCTTTGCGCACTGCGGGTCTGACGGTGCGCGACGTCAGCGACCTAACGCAGTTTCCGGAAATGCTGGACGGCCGCGTCAAGACACTCCACCCGATGGTGCACGGCGGGCTTCTCGCGCGCCGAGATTCCGCCGAACATACGGAAACTGTCAAGGCGCACGGGATTCCTTGGATTGATCTCGTCGCGGTCAATCTTTATCCATTCCGTGAAACGGCCGCACGGGCCGGCGTGAGCGCGGATGATGTTGTCGAGCAGATTGACATCGGCGGACCGGCCATGCTTCGGTCGGCCGCGAAGAACTTCGATGCGGTCACGGTCATATGCGATCCGGTTGACTACGCGCGGGTGCTGGCTGCGCTTCAGGCGAGCGATGACGATCTCGATCTACGTCGGCGGCTTGCCGCCAAGGTCTTTGAACATACGGCAGCGTACGATGGCGCTATCGCGGCGTGGTTCTCTGCAGAGCGTGGTGACCGCTTCGCAGATTCTATGGTGATTGCGCTCCAGCGCTCGCAGATACTCCGCTACGGCGAGAACCCCGGCCAACGCGCTGCGTTCTACGTCGAGCACGCTGGCGCCGGACTGGATGGACTCGTCCAGCATGGCGGGAAGGAGCTGAGCTTCAACAACCTTCTGGACCTCGAAGGTGCACTCCTGGCCTCTGAAGCTTTCACCGGACAGACGTGTTGCGCCATCGTCAAGCACACAACGCCGTGCGGTCTCGCTGTAGCGGCGACACCGCTCGAAGCATACCGCAAAGCACTCGCGTGCGATCCTGCATCGGCATTCGGTTCGGTGATCTCGTTCACCGTGCCCGTTGACGAGGTGACCGCGCAGGCGCTGTCCAGTCTGTTCGTCGAGTGCATCGTCGCACCGTCGTTCGCCCCCGCAGCTTTCGACATCCTCGGCAAGAAGAAGAACCTCCGCGTGCTCGAGGGGACGGCGGCGTGGCAAGCGGGATCACTTGATTACAAGCGCGTGCGCGGCGGACTCCTCGCTCAGGACCGGGCGCCAGCGCCAGTTCCATATGCACACTGGAACGTCGTCACCGCACGCACCCCGTCCGATCGCGAGCGCGACGATCTCGCCTTCGCGTGGCAGGCGGTGGCCAGCGTGAAGTCCAACGCCATCGTGCTCGTCCGCGATGGCGCCACGATCGGCATCGGCGCTGGCCAGATGTCTCGAGTGGATGCGTCCTTCCTTTCCGCGCACAAGGCCCGAGCAGCCGGGCATGAGACCGCCGGCACGGCGCTAGGCTCGGACGCATTCTTCCCGTTCAGGGATGGGATCGATCACGCCGCGGACGCCGGCGTCACGGCTATCGTCCAGCCGGGCGGTTCTGTCCGTGACGCCGAGGTGATCGAAGCGGCGAACGAACACGGAATAGCGATGGTATTCACGGGTCAACGTCAGTTCCGTCATTAGTCTATCTTTCTGCCCATGACTGCAACCACAGCCACCATGTCCGCCGACGCCGATTACAGGCCTTCCTACGGCGCGGCGACGATCGCGGCGGTACTAGTATTTCTGCTCTACCTCGTCACCCTCGCGCCGTCCACGGCCATGTGGGACACGAGCGAGTATCTCGCGGCTGCTTTCACACTCGGCCTGCCGCATCCGCCCGGGAATCCGTTCTTCGTCCTGCTCGGACGCTTCTTCGCCATTCTGCCGATCGCGCCGAACGTGGCGATGCGGATCAACATCCTGGCTGCGCTATGCAGCGCGGCCTCCGCGGGAATGTGGTTTCTCGTCACCGAAAGGGTGCTTGCTGGCTGGCTTCCCAGGCGCTGGCAACGCATCTCGGCAGGCGCGCTCGCCGTGCTCATCGGATCGACTGCGTTCACGGTATGGGCACAGTCCGTAGTCAACGAAAAAGTCTATACCGTATCACTCGTCGGAATGGCCGTCGTCGCGTGGCTCGCTGTCCGCTGGTGCGACGATCCGGATGGGCCAAAAGCAGATCGACTGCTGGTGCTCATCGCATACCTGAGCGGACTCGGTTACGCGAACCACATGGCCGGCTTCCTCGCGCTTCCAGCGGTGTTCGTCGCAGTGCTGGTAATTCGGCCGCGAACGTTCCTCCGCTACAAGCTGGTTCTTGCTGGGCTGCTAGCGATCGCGCTCGGCATGACGCCGTTCCTCACGCAGCCCATCCGTTCGGCCTATTTCCCTCGCATCAACGAAGGCGAGACCACCGGATGCGTGACGAAGATCTCCGCAAGCTGCACGTTCAGCGACAAGACGTACGAGCGGTTCATGTACAATTTCAACCGCACTCAGTACGGCAAGCCTGCGCTCACCGATCGCCAGATTCCGTTCACAGCCCAGGTGGGCATGTGGTGGACGTACTTCAAATGGCAGTGGCTGCGCGATGCGAACGGTACGCACGCCGCGGCTCAGGAACTGCTTGCATGGGTATTCCTTATCCTGGGCTTGCTAGGCGGATGGGTACACTGGCAACGTGATCGACGAAGTTTCTGGTTCTTCGGGCCTTTGATCTTCACGGTCACCCTCGTGTTGATCTACTACATGAACTTCAAGTATGGGGCGTCGCAGGCGCCCGAACTGGGCGATGCGGTGCCGCGAGAGGTTCGTGACCGTGACTATTTCTATCTCTGGAGCTTCAGCGCGTGGAGCGTATGGGTAGCGCTCGGCCTGTTCGACGTGTGGGAACGCGTCGCCAAGATGTTTGGTGCGGATCCTGTGCGCATCGGACAGGAAACGGTCGAGATCCCGCGCAAGTCCAGCTGGCTCGCCGCGTCGCCACTGCTGTTGATCACGCTGATTCCGCTATTCGCGAACTGGAGCACAGCGTCCCGTCGGGGTCAGACGGACGCGCGCGACTTCGCGCACGACCTCCTGGACTCCGTCGAGCCGTACGGAGTTCTCATTACCGTCGGCGACAACGATACTTTCCCGCTCTGGTACGCGCAGGAAGTAGAGGGCATTCGCCAGGACGTGACCGTGCTTTGCACTTCCCTGCTCAATACCGACTGGTACACGCGCCAGTTGATCCGCAATCCGATCCGGCCGTACGACGCCGTGCACGGTCCGCCGGCCTATGCCGGACGTTCGTGGCCGATGCCGACCAAGGCACCGATCGACCTGACGTACACGCAGTCCGATTCGGTTCCTCCAGCCGTGCCGCTCGACGCGCCACAGGAGCTGAAGACGGCGAGCGGCCTGACGTTCAGAGTTCAGCCACGCGACCTCGGCGGCGGATACCACGGACTGGAACGGGCCGATCTGTTTGTTCTATACATCATCCGCGACGCGTTCCCGACCGTGCCGGTGTACTTCAGCCGCACCGACGGCAACTATCCCGATGAGCTGGGCTTCGGCAACAACCTCGTGACGACCGGGCTGGCCCGAAAGCTCGTCGCTACGCCGCCGATCGCATCACCTACGATATTGCATTTGGGTAGCGAAGGCTGGTTCGATCTCGCAACCACGTACTCCCTGTGGACCCGGACGTTCGACGCACCGAAGTCGCTCGCGCGACGCAACGGATGGGTTGATCGTCCATCCGTGGGCATCCCGTACGTGTACGTTCGCACGGGTGCGGTTCTCGCCGAGGCCCTTGCGCAGGAAGGACGGCAGTCGGAAGCGCAGCAGGTGATGGCGACGACGAGCAAGGTAGCGCGCGCAACGGGCCTTGCGGACCTTCTTGCGGCGCAGCAGCAGCAATAGTTTTGGTGAGTCGGAGGCGTGTCAGAGCGGTTTAATGAGCTGGTCTTGAAAACCAGAGTCCCGTAAGG
>JALYYT010000145.1 GCA_030946285.1 Gemmatimonadota bacterium | reverse complement strand
GAGTTCAAGTTGGTTGTGAAATCCCAGGGCCGGGATGTGACGCAGCAATACGCCCTCGCGTAGCGAGGACGTATTGCACGCGGGGCGATGGGGGAATGGAGCACCGCGGAGTACGGCGCGGATACATCCGCGCCGTGCGCGCCCTTCCGTCGGGGCCAGCCGCCGTTTATAATTCGAGGCTGCACCAAAACCAATCGATTTTCATGCCATACGCTATTATCCGAACCGGCGGCAAGCAGTATCGCGTCGAGCCCGGCAAAACCTATCGAATTCCGTCTCTGGTCGGCGATGCCGGCGCCAAGGTCACGTTCTCGGACGTGCTTCTGGGCAATGACGGCAACAACACTCACGTCGGCGTGCCGGCGCTCAAGGGAGCCTCAGTGGCCGCCGAGATCGTCAAGCATGGCCGCGGCGAGAAGATCATCGTGTTCAAGCAGAAGCGCCGCAAGAACTACGCGCGCAAGCAGGGACACCGTCAGGGCTTCACCGAGATCAAGATCGGCGACATCACGCTCGCCTGAGGCTTAGAAAACATGGCACATAAAAAGGGTGTAGGCTCAACTCGCAACGGTCGCGACAGCAATGCGCAGTACCGTGGCGTCAAGAAGTTCGGCGGTGAGCGCGTCGTTGCCGGTAACATCATCGTCCGCCAGTGTGGCACCAAGTGGCACCCTGGACGCAACGTCGGCCTCGGCTCCGATTACACCATCTATTCGCTGATTGACGGCGTGGTGAAGTTCGAGCACAAGAGCAAGACGCGCTACAAGATCAGCGTGTATCCTCAGCCGACCGCCGAGACCGCAACCGCGTAGCAAGTCCTGGTACCAAGAATGAAAGAGACCCTCTGGGGTCTCTTTTTTTGCGTGTGCCTTTACGTGCGAAAGTGCATTGTGGTCATTCTCGTACCTGAACGTCGCCGCCACCGGTGCCAACTGGCGCCGCCGTGCATGCGCCCGCAGCTATTGCCGCCGAAAAAAAGCCGCCCTCCGAAGAAGGCGGCTTTTTCGAACCGGATGCGAATTCCGAACCTACGGATTCGACTCGTACTTCGGTGGGAGCGTTCTGTATCGCTGCGTGAGCAGATCCTGCCTGCTCGGCGTCATGGTATCCTGGCCATGCACGTAAACGTGCTCCGCGCGGGTCGAGAACTCGAATGGATCGCCACTCCACACGACGACGTTGGCATCGCGGCCCGGCTGTAGTGAGCCTACCCTGTCAGCGACACCGAACAGCTCCGCTGGTGTGAGCGTGACTGCGCGGAGAGCAGCGTCGTGATCCATCCCATACGACACGGCGTTGCCAGCCTCGTACTTCACGTTGCGCACGTTGAACAGTTCTTCGTCGCCGTCGCCGTTGTTGCCGATGATCGCGATCTGCACACCGGCCTTGCTCAGAATCCCGACGTTCTCCTGCCGCTGGTTGAGCGTCTCGAAGCTGATCGGAATGTTGTTCATCGCGCCAGCAATCACCGGCACATGCGCTGCAGCGAGATCACTCGCCGCGAGCCATGCTTCGGCGCCGCCCAGGATCATGATCTTCAGGTTGTATTCCTTCGCGAGCCGAAGCGCCGATTCGATGTCGTCCACGCGCTCGGCTTCAATCATCAGCGGGAGCTTTCCGTTCACCACGGGGATCATCGCTTCCAGATCGCCCCGTGTGGCCGACAGGCTGCGCGCCGCCGAGCGGTCGTAGTCCGACCGGTGCGTCTGGTAGAACTTCACGTCGTCCAGAAGCTCGCGCAGCTTCGCGACGAGTTCGCCGCGCGCATTCGTCTGCGCGCCGCGCGGGTTGTTGATCTGCGCGATCATCGCGACTGGTGCGCGGCGGAGCATCTGGGACGCTGTGCCGTTGACCAGATCGACCAGCGCAGCCTGACCGGCCACGAGTCCGCCAGACGGGGCCACGACCACGGTCGTGACGCCCTCGTTGCGGGCGGGAGTCCACAGCACGGATTCCGAGTTGAGGCCGTCCCATGCGCGGAACGAAGCGGCTACGCCGTCGGTTCCCTTCGCGTTTGCATCGCGAGTGTTCGGCTCGCCTCCGATCTCCACGAGGCCTAGTTGCGTAGCGGCGTCAATGAGCCCAGGCGTTACTATCTTTCCGGTCGCATCCACACGTTGAGCACCTGATGGAACAGCGACGTCCGCACCGACCGCGATGATCTTCCCGTCACGAATGAGCACGGTGCCGTTCTGGATTGGCGCGCCACTCACCGGATATACCGTACCGCCTGTGATTGCGATCGTCTGGGCATTCGCCGACGCGAAGGACAGCAGCGAAATGCACGCGGTGCCCGCGATCGTGCGTAGAAGTGTGCGCGTCATCAGCGGCTCCCCACGCGGACGAAGCCCAGGTCGAAGTCCGTGCGCCAGTTCTGCGCCGGATCGTCGCGATCGAACAGCATCGCGCCATCTATCCATACTTTCTCCGCCTTCGAGTAGATGCTGAATGGGTCAGCTGTCCAGAGCACGACGTCAGCGTCCTTGCCGGTTTCAAGCGACCCGATCCTGCTGTCCAGATCGAGCGCCCATGCGGGATTGATGGTCATCCACCTGATTGCCATGTCTTCGGTGACGTTGATACCCGCCGCGCGGCCGGCGTACATCGCCTTCGCCACTTCCTGGTTGAGACGCTGTGCACCGGACGGATCGTCGGAATGGATCATCGCCTTTGCACCGGCCCCGTCGACGAGCGCGATGTTGGCGCGGATGCCATCCATCGCTTCTTCCTTGAACCCGCCCCAGTCAGCCCACATCGCTGCGCCGGTTCCGTTGGCGGCGAGCAGGTCGGCGATTTTGTAGGCTTCCACCGCGTGGTGGAATGCGCGGATGTGGAATCCGAATTCCTTCGCCACATCCAGCATCTGCGCCATTTCGTCCGCTCTGTAACAGTGCATCTGAGGGAGGATGTGGCCTCGCAGCACTTCGGCGAGTGTCTCCTGTCCGAGATCGCGGGTGGGCGGAGCGCCCTTGTGATTCGCGTTCCACTCATCCCACTTGCGACGATACTCTGCTGCCTGGATGTAGGCAGTGCGATATCCGGCAACGTTGCCCATCCGCGTTGAAGGTCCGCGGCTCGAGTACACGCGCTTCGGATTTTCGCCGCAGGCCATCTTGAGACCATATCTGGCGCCGGGAAACTTCATTCCCTGAACGGTGCGCGAAGGAACAACCTTCAGAATGGCGCTGCGGCCGCCGATGAGATTCGCCGATCCAGGGAGGACCTGAATCGTGGTCACTCCCCCGGCGAGAATGCGCGGGAATTGCGGATCCTGCGGCCAGACGGAATGTTCAGCCCAAACGTAGGACGTGTTCGGATTGGTGGCTTCATTTCCATCGTTGAGGCCGCCGCCACCCGGAGCAGCGTAGACTCCGAGGTGAGAGTGCACGTCGATGATTCCCGGTGTGACGTACTTGCCCGTGCCATCGATTACTACGGCATCGGAAGGCGCTGTGATCGACTGACCGAGCGCCACGATCTTTCCATCCTGCAGCAGAATCGACGCGTTCTGCATCGACGGACCGGCGGCAGTCATTATCGTCGCGTTGCGTATCAGCGTGGTACGCGAGGGAAAGGGCTTGTACGTGCTCGGAAACGGGTTTGCGTTGGGAAGGGAGAGAGCGCCCATGCCCGGCGCACCGGCGCTGTCGCGACCCTGTTTCGACGCGGTCGACGCGGTCGCTGTCGAGGCGTTCGTGGTCGGCGATGACGTCGGCGCGGCCGCGGTCGACGGGGGTTGATTCGATGCGCAGGCGATTGACGCGATGCACAGCAGAGCGAGACTAGTTGAGCGCATCCAGATTCGAACCTCGAGATGAAGAACTGTTCGATGACACGAGCGCAGGAGCGGTGGGACTGTCGGTGCAGACTCCGGCAACGCCGATCTCCTGGAACGTGCGCCAGTCGGACGGCGTATTCGTCGTCCACGCGATCACCCTGCCGTTTGCCGCAGCGACTTCCCGGACGAGCGCGTGATCCACGAACTCGTGCCACTGCCAGAGATCCGTCGCCTCCGCAGCTCGCAGCGCACTCACGCTGTCCACCAGCCGGCTGGTCTGAAGAACCCCCGTTCGAAGTTGCGGCACCAGGCGCCTCAGGCGCAAGACCACGCAGTGATTGAATGCATGTACGGATACGTCCGATGAAGAGCGCACGATGACGTGTGCGAGATCCGCTTCCACATCGCTGTTCTTGAGGTCCACGTACACCTGGGCGCGGTGAGATACGAGTTCGAGTACTGATTCGAGGCGGGGAAGCGCCGGCGCCGCGGCGTGCAGCGTACTGAAATAAGTGCCCCGGATGGATAGCGCCACGCCTGGGGTGACCACCGCCTCATCGTGGTGGACTACACAAACACCATCCGCCGTAACGTGCACATCGAGCTCGATTCCGCTGAAGCCAAGGTCCAGCGCACGCTGGAACGCATCCAGCGAATTCTCCGCGAATACGTCATGGACGCCGCGGTGCGCAATGCTTTCGATCACGGCGTCGTGGTTACGCCGGACCCTCCCGTGAAGCCGCGAACGAACAGGTCGTAGATCATACGGGCGGCGATCCCGACATTGAGCTGGGTGTCAGTAACGCCCCACTGGCGCGGGCCGCTCATCATGGCGAAAAGCATGTCCGCAGCGAAAGTGGTCGAAACCTGAGCGGAATTTTCCTGCCGCGCTCGGTCGAGGATGTCCCGAAGCACTCGAACGTACTCGCTGCGCTTGAGCTCGACCGCTTCCCGACGCTCGTCCGTGCCGTCCGGCGCCGTCTCATGCGACAGGACCCGAA
>JALYYT010000128.1 GCA_030946285.1 Gemmatimonadota bacterium | reverse complement strand
ATCTATGCCTGTCGTGCAAGGGTTGCCGAAGTGAGTGTCCCGTAAACGTCGACATGGCGACGTACAAGTCAGAGTTTCTTTCTCACTATTTCAAGGGACATCTACGGCCCATCGCGCATTATGCGTTTGGTCTCATGTACTGGTGGGCGAGATTCGCGTCGCACATGCCGCGCGTCGTCAATTTCCTTACGCAGACGCCCGGCCTTCGAAGCATCGCGAAGATGTTCGTGACGATGGCTCCCGAGCGGAACATTCCCCGCTTCGCCACGCAGACGTTCAAGGAATGGTTCGGAGAGCGTCCTGTCAAGAATGCGGGGAAGCCCCAGGTGCTGCTGTGGCCTGACACATGGAACAATCATTTTCATCCGACTACCGCGATGGCCGCCGTCGAGGTGCTGGAAGCGGCTGGATTTCAAGTGACGATACCGAAAGTATCGCTATGTTGCGGAAGACCACTGTACGATTACGGAATGCTCGATCTCGCCGAGCGATTGCTGCGTGAGATACTCGAAAATCTGCGGCCGCAGATTCACGCCGGCATGTGCGTGGTCGGCTTGGAGCCGAGTTGCGTATCGGTGTTCCGCGACGAACTCGTCAATCTCATCGCTGATGATGAAGACGCGAAGCGACTGAGTAGTCAGACATACTTGTTGACGGAGTTCCTGGCCGCAAAGGCGCCAGACTTTGCAATTCCGACTCTGCGCCGCAAGATACTGGTGAGCGCCCACTGTCATCAAAAGGCCGTGTTGCGCTTTGACGACGAAATCGCAGTGCTCAAGAGGCTTGGAGTCGAGTATACCGTGCTGGATTCCGGGTGTTGCGGGATGGCCGGCGCATTCGGCTTCGAAAAGGGCGATCACTACGACGTCTCGATAAAGTGCGGCGAGCGTGTGCTGTTGCCGGCGGTTCGAAGTGCGGCGGAGGCGACCATAATTGTGACAAACGGATTCAGCTGTCGCGAGCAGATCTCTCAGACTACCAATCGCGAGGCTCTGCACATCGCACAGGTTCTCAAGATGGCATTGGATCAAGCCGGTACCCGGCACAATTGATGCATCGCAGTCGCCGCGTTGCATCCAACATTCAGCGCATGTGATGACGGCGCTTTTTCGTCCGTGGGCCACGCGAGCGGCGCGCATAGTATTGGCGGTTGGAGTCACACTTCTGGTTGTGGCACCGCTGCTCGCCATGGTGTGGGTCAGAACGCCATTTGCACGCGGCGAGGATCTGAGGGTACAGCAGCCGGTGCCGTTCGATCACCGCGTCCACGTCGTCGGCCTTCAGATCGACTGCCGATTTTGCCATGCTGGCGCCGAGCGGGGGGAGTGGGCGGGGCTCCCGGCGACGGATAAGTGTGCGTCCTGCCATACCCATGCTTGGATGTCGACCGTTGAATTCGCACCAGTACGCAAAAGCCTCGCGACTGGTCGGCCGATTCCGTGGCAACGCGTCACGCAGCTACCGGATTTTGTGTACTTCAATCACGCCATCCATGTAAACAAGGGGGTGGGCTGTGAGACGTGTCACGGCAGGATAGACCAGATGGCACAGGTCAGCCAGGCAAAGTCGCTCACCATGGGCTGGTGTCTCAGTTGCCACGTCAATCCAGGTCCCAACCTTCGCCCTCGCGATGCGGTGACGAAGATGGGTTGGACGCCCACGGCCGCTCAATCCGCTCAGCTAAGCATGCTCGTGGCGAACTATCATGTTCGCCGCCTGACGAACTGCACGACCTGCCATCGGTGATGAGATGAAAGTTGAACGCGACGACGACCTGAGGCGAGATCTTCAGGAGTTTGCGGATTCGATGCTGGAGCGATCGCTCGAGTTCCCGCTGGCGGCGGCGTTGGCTCCCGGCGAACTCACGCGCCGCGAATTCGTGACGTTGCTTGGCGCGAGCGTCGCACTCGCCGGACTCGGTGCATGTGTGCGGGAACCGTCCGAAAAGATTCTTCCGTACGTGCACGGATCGACAGACACGGTGCCAGGCGTCGCACTTCATTTCGCCACCTCGATGCCGCTCGACGGCTACGCCACCGGCCTGCTCGTAACGAGCCACGACGGCCGTCCGACCAAGATCGAGGGCAACCCGGACCACCCTGCAAGTCTCGGTGCAGCGGGTGTCTTTCAGCAGGCATCAGTGCTGCAACTCTACGACCCGCACCGGGCCAGGTTCGTACAGGCCGGTACGCGGAAGTCGTCGTGGGGCGCGCTCGAGCGCGCGTTCGCGCCTGCCGCACTCAAGTCACGCGTCGGCGCGACCGGTGCTGGTCTCCGATTTCTCCTGGAGCCCACAGCGTCACCGCTTATCGCCGCAATGCTGGCGCGTGTGCAGTCGCTTTATCCCGACGCGCGCACTTGCTTCTACTCGCCGTTGACGAGTACCGGTGCGATGTCAGCGTCCGCCAATGTACTCGGCGGTCCTGTAACCACTCTGCACGACTTTACCAACGCGGATGTCGTAGTATCACTCGGCTCGGACTTCTGTGCGGCCGGCCCGTTCAGTCTGCGGTACGCACGCCACTTCGGTGCGCGTCGGCGCATTATGTCGCCGCCGAGCACACTTTACGTTGCCGAGTGTGCGCCGTCGCCAACTGGAACGCTCGCAGATCACCGTGTCTCCGCGTCGCCGCCTGCTCTTGGGCGAGTTGCCGCAGCGCTGTTGGCGACTATTGGGAGCGACGCTCGCGTGGGTGGACGCGTCCCTTCGAGTGCGTTGCAAGCGAGCGCAGCCTCCATACCTCTCACACCCGCGCAGCGTACCTGGGTCCAGGCAGCGGCTGCGGATCTGGTCGCGAGTGCCGGCCGCGGGATCGTGATCGCCGGCGAACAGCAATCTTCCGAGGTGCACGCAGTCGCGCACGCACTGAACGCAGCGCTTGGCAACGCTGGAAAGACTGTTACGTACGCTTCGTCGCCTCTGATCGCCGGCGGAGAAAGCGGGCACGATCTCGCGACGCTCGTGAACGACCTGGAGGGAGGACACGTCGACACGCTTGTCATTCTCGAGGGCAATCCGGCGTACGGAGCGCCGGCCGACGTCGCGCTTGCGCGCGCGGTTCATGGTGTGCGCAACTCACTGTACCTCGGATTGTATGACGACGAGACGGCGCGTGAGACCACATGGTTCGCACCCGCTGCACACTATCTGGAATCCTGGGGCGACGCGCGCGCGTATGATGGAACAGCGTCGCTCATACAGCCGCTCATTGCGCCCATGTATGATGGTCGCACTGTCGCTGAAATACTGGCGCTGATTAGCGGCGACAGCAACACGCACGCACATGACTTGTTGCGCCGGTCATGGAGCGCAAGCCATTCCGGCGGGCAGGCATTTGATGCATGGTGGAACGAGTCGGTCGCACGGGGCACGATCTCCGGCTCAGCCGCAGCGACGACCACGCCTCCGGTTCGTTGGGACGCAGTCGGTGCTGCGCACGCAAGACTCGTAGCGCCGCAGGCTGAGTCCGCGATGTCGATTCAATTCGTGGCGAGCGGTGCGGTGCACGACGGCAGGTTCGCCGACAACGGCTGGTTGCAGGAACTGCCGGACGCGGTGACGAAGCTCACCTGGGACAACGCACTTCTGGTGGGGCCGGCGTATGCGACGCGCGCCAAGCTCGTTACGGGTGATCAGGTGCACCTGGGCCTCCGCGATCGAACGGTAACGGTCCCGATTGTGATCGTTCCCGGTCACGCAAACGACGCCGTTACGCTTCCAATGGGTTATGGGAGGAGCGGCGCTGAGGCAGTTGCGCGCGGTGTTGGTGTGAATGCGAATGCGATCCGCACCTCGGGAGCGCCGTTCGTCGATACAGGGGTCACGCTGGCGGCCACCGGTGCGCACCGTGCACTCGCGATTACGCAGGCGCACTGGTCGCTGGAAGGGCGCGGCGTCGAGATACTGGGCGTTGCCGTGGCGGATTCGGCGCATCCCGCTCCGCCCACGACTCCACCAAAACAGCGCCGTCCGCTCACCCTGTACGAGCCTGCCGAGCCCTCTCGTGACGGATTCGGCGCCGACCAGTGGGCGATGGTCATCGATCTCAATACGTGCACGGGCTGCGGAGCGTGTGTGGTAGCGTGCCAGGCCGAGAACAATATTCCCGTGGTGGGGCGCGACAGTGTCCTGAAGAGTCGCGAGATGCAGTGGATCCGGCTCGACCGTTACATCGAGGGTGCGCTGGATGCGCCAAAGATCACCGTACAACCGATGTTGTGCCAGCAATGCGAGAAAGCACCGTGCGAGTATGTATGCCCCGTAGATGCGACCGTCCACAGTGACGACGGGTTGAATGAGATGGTTTACAATCGCTGCGTCGGCACGCGCTTCTGCTCCAATAACTGCCCCTATAAAGTCCGGCGATTCAACTGGTTCGATTATAACTATGAGATAGCGGAAACCGAACGGATGGTGAAAAATCCCGAGGTGACCGTGAGAGCGCGCGGCGTCATGGAGAAGTGCACCTTCTGCGTTCAGCGAATCAGGCATGCTCAGGTCGAGGCGGAGATTGCGAACGCACCGCATACCGGACCTGTGGTGACTGCGTGCCAGCAGACATGCCCGACTGGCGCAATTGTGTTTGGGTCGCTCACCAATCCGCAGAGTGAAGTGGTGCGCCAACGCGAAGATCCACGCTGTTTCTCCGCCCTCGACAGTCTGGGTACAGTGCCACGTGTGCGATATCTGGCGCGGACATCACCGAGCGAGCTGGCCGATTCCGAGTCGACGAGTGACAGAAGCAACGGGTGACGCTGGCGCGCTGGGAATGCGCATTCCCGGCCGCGGGATCGCAGCATCCGATCGCGCCGCAAATGACGCTACGGAGCGCACTCCGCTGGACGAGTATCCTGTGCTGGTTGGCGCGGGGAATAATGCAGAGCTGACAGATCAGGTTCTAACGCCCATCTGGACGAGCTCGAGTGTCTGGTGGCCGCTTTTTATAATATCCGCGTTGCTTACGATTCTGTTCATCTACGCGATGGGCGTCACGTTCGTGCGGGGAATTGGAGCTTGGGGAAACAACATTCCGGTCGCATGGGCATGGGGAATCACCGATTTCGTATGGTGGATTGGAATCGGGCACGCTGGAACGTTCATATCCGCGTTTCTCATCCTGCTGAATCAACGCTGGCGTGGGTCGATAAACCGTTTTGCGGAATCGATGACGCTGTTTGCTCTCGTCAATGCTTCGCTGTTCCCGGTGCTGCACCTGGGACGGCCATGGTTTTTCTATTGGCTCCTGCCGTACCCGTCGACAATGGGCGTGTGGCCCAACTTCAAGAGCTCGCTGCCGTGGGACGTGGCCGCAGTGTCGACGTACTTCACGATATCGCTTCTGTTCTGGTACATGGGCCTGGTGCCGGATCTTGCAGCTGCACGTGACCGCGCACCAGGGATTACGCGGCGGAGAATATATGGGATATTCGCTCTCGGATGGCGCGGCAGCTCAACCGAGTGGCGGCACTATAGGGTTGCGTATGTGCTGCTGGCCGGCCTCGCAACGCCGCTGGTGATATCCGTTCACAGCGTTGTGAGTCTGGACTTCGCCATCACTCAGCTACCCGGATGGCACTCGACGATCTTTCCGCCCTATTTTGTCGCCGGTGCCATCTACTCTGGGTTGGCGACGGTCATGATGCTGCTTCTGCCGATACGCAGATTTTTCCATCTGGAAAGCATCATAACCAAGGCACATCTGAGCAACCTCGCCAAGCTGATGCTCGCCACGGGAATGATGCTGGCGTACAGTTACCTCTGCGAACTGTTCGTCGCGCTCTACAGCGGCGATCCATTCGAGTACTACACGACCCTGGTTGCGAGGCCGCTGGGACCATACGCCGTTATCTACTGGTTCATGCTCTTCGCAAACGTCGTTACGCCGCAGATTTTCTGGTTCAAGAAAATGCGTACGAGTGCCGTGCCACTGTTCGCTGCTTCGCTGCTGATATTCGTGGGCATGTGGTGCGAGCGATTCGTGATAATCGTCGGCTCACTCAATCGCGACTTTCTGCCGAGCAGCTGGCATTACTATGCGCCGACGTGGGTAGATATCAGCCTGCTCGCCGGCAGTATCGGCCTGTTCTGTCTGCTCTTTCTTGCATTCCTCCGGTGGGTTCCCATGGTTGCTCTCAGCGAGGTCAAGAAGCTGCGCTATGAGGTCATGCATGACCCGGACCGTGCAAGCGCGGAGCTGGCCGGATGAAAAAGAGAATTCCCGCTATTCGATCGCCACATCCGAGGCGTGTGCTCGGCGAGTTTCCCAGCGCGGATTCGATGCTCGCGGGTGTGGATGCACTGCGGCGTGCCGGCTATGAGAAGCTCGAAACGTACGCCCCCTTTGACGTACCTGGTCTGGACGAACGTCTCGGACTTCGCCGGTCCAGGATCGGTTGGCTCGTCGTCGGCGGCGGCATTATTGGATTGATACTGGGGTATGGCATACAGTGGTGGGCCAACGTGCACAACTATCCACTCAACAGTGGCGGGCGGCCGGTCCATGCAGTTCCAGCATTCGTGTTCCCGACGTTTGAAGCCACGATAATCTTCGCGGGCTTTGCAGCATTCTTCGGACTCTTCGCGTGGCTACGACTGCCACGCCTCTGGGCACCGATTGACGAGATAAGTGGATTTTCCAGAGCGTCGATAGATCGATTCTGGATAGCGGTGGGTGCCATTTCCACGAGTGAGGACGGAGACCGCGCCAGCGCGATCCTGCGTGACGCCGGAGCTCTGCACACCGTGGGACCGGCGGACGTATGACAGTCAGAGCGCGCTTTCGGTTCTGCATGGTGTGCACCGCCGCTGCGCTCACGCTCGCGGGGTGCTCGGAGCACATCGGAAAAGGCTGGGATTGGAACAGGATGCGGGTCCAGCAGAAATACGTGCCGTACCGCGGAAGTCGGTTCTTCGCGAACGGAATGGCAATGCAGGCGCCGCCTGCAGGTAGCATATCACGCGAGAGTGCCGTTGGCGCGCTCGCGGTGGCGCCGCTGGGCCTATCACCGGCGGCACTGCAGCGTGGAGCAGCGCAGTTTCACATCTACTGCGCGGTTTGCCATGGCGAGCGCGGCGATGGCGACAGCTATGTCGGCAAAAGCATGGATCCGCCGAGACCGCCTTCGCTGATTGTGCCACCAGTCAGCCTCATTCCAGCCAGTGTCGTGGCAGCGATAGTGTCCGCTGGCCTGGGCCAGATGCCGTCCTTCTCGGCGGATCTTTCGCCCGGCGACCGCGAAGCCGTGGCCGCATACGTGAAGTCGCTTCAATCATCATCGGCGTCGATAGATTCGCCCGCGCACACGCCGGCGCGGAGTCAGTGATGGCGGTGATAGCAACGCAGCCGATGGCGCAATGGCGCCTCGGGCTCGTAACTACAAGGGCGCTCGTTGTCGGTGTTGTTGGATTCGTGCTCTGTGCAATCGGAGTGGTCTTCGAGCCCCGGCAGGCGTTCGCGTCGTACCTCTTCGCGTACGTTGCCGTTCTCACCATTGTAGTTGGCGCGTTGATGATGGTGATGATCAGCCATGTTACGGCGGCGCGCTGGTTCACTGTGCTCCGCCGGTTGACGCTGCTGATTACGGCGGCGCTGCCAACGCTGGCGGTGCTTGTGCTCCCGATCATTCTGGGAGTTCACCGGATCTATCCATGGGCCGGCGCATCAGTGCTTCCGCCCGGCGTGACACGTCGCGCGGCGTGGCTCAACGTGCCGTTCTTCAGTGTGCGCGCAGTGATATACGTTCTTGTATTTGCAATATGCGGTGAGATGCTTCGCCGCTGGGCACTGATGGAAGATGAGATACCGGTCGGAGTCTCACAGGTCGATGTAGTTCGCCGTCAGCGGCGTTTGAGCGCGTTTGGAGTGATCATCGTCGGTTTCGCAATTACGTTGGTTGCGTTCGACTGGCTCATGCCGCTGGATCCACGATGGTTTTCGACAGTGTACGGCGTCTATGTTTTTTCCGGTGGCTTCGTTGCGGCGCTGGGGCTTGTCGCGCTCCTGGCTTACATCAGCATATCCCGTGGCGGCGCGCTCGCCGGCACCGTCAATGCGGAGCACTTTGGCGCGCTGGGAAAGTTGATGCTGACGTTCGTCATATTCTGGGTGTACATCGCGTTCTCGCAGTTTCTCGTGATCTGGATCGGCGACATTCCAGCCGATGCATCATGGTACGTCGTGCGGGGCGCGGGAAGCTGGCGGGTACTGGCTCTCTGTGTGCTGGTTGGTCAGTTTGCGATTCCATTCGTGTTGCTGCTCTCTCGGCCGCTCAAGCGGCGCCCGGCCGCGCTTGCGGCGATCGGCGCGCTCATCCTAGCCATGCATGTCGTCGATGTGTTCTGGCTCGTGACACCCGCGTTTCATCCGACGGGGTTCCATGTGAGCTGGCTGGATCTTGCAGCGCTGCTCATGGTTGGTGGCCTCGCGACGGCTGCTGCCGCGTGGCGCGGTGATGCGCACGCTTCGATTCCGGTGAACGATCCGTATCTCGCTCAGTCGGTGCAATATGCCGAACCCTGATCGCTGTATACTCGCGCTTGGCACTGCGATTGGCGCTGCGATGGCGATGCTGGCGTGTAGCTCGCCTTCGACGAGCATGGCTGGTGCTGCGCTGCGGGGCGGCGACGCGGCGCGCGGCAAGGTTGCCGCCGAGCACTTTGGTTGCAATGCGTGTCACGCCATCGGCGGCCTGCCAGATCCGACTGTAGCGGCGGCCGCGCCGATTACGGATATTTCCAGACGCGTTTACATCGCCGGGACGCTTCCCAACACGCCGGAGAATCTGATGAAATGGATTCGTTTTCCGCATGAGGTGAAGCCCGGCACGGCAATGCCCGATCTCGCGGTGTCCGCGAGCGACGCGCGCGACATCGCTACGTACCTCTATTCGCTGCAATAGTCCCTCCCAGATCTCTCGCGGACCACTGGCGCTAGAGGCTCGCCGTCCTCGCTGGTGTTTCCGAAACTCCCCGCAGGTGTCACATCCCCCCGCTACTTGCATTCGCCAGAAACATCGCCGAACGCATCGATGGTACTATCGGCAACGGTCGCAACTCACCTCGTAGCGGATTCGGCAACGCCATGGACAACCAGATCAAGGCGATCCAGCACATGGCATCCGGCTACCTTCGATGACCCCCCTGCTTCTGCGTCAAAGTCCGCGCCTTCCGCCGTTTTCCGTGAAGAACGAAAAAAGCCGCCCGGGAGGCGGCAATGCGTCAGTTCGTGACTGAGTCGGTTACGGGGGAATCGTCGAACGCGAATACTCGGCGGGCACCCTTCCACCAGCTCGCCTTCGTGTTCGCCAGACTCTCGACCCTGACACGGGAGCCGGGTGTCGGAGCATGAACGAATCTGCCGTCGCCGATGTAGATGCCGATGTGCGAGATTCGTCTTCCCCTGCCGAAAGTCAGCAGGTCACCCGGCTTGAGCGAGGCGATGTCGCGCGCGATCTTCTTACCGACCAGCGCCTGCTCGCGTGAAGTGCGCGGCAGTTCGGCACCGAACTGGGCCATGACGTACTTCACCAGCCCGCTGCAGTCGAAACCATTCGAAGGAGATGCCGCGCCGGACTTGTACCGCACCCCAAGCTGTGCACGGGACAGGGCGACTATCGAATCCCTGAGCTCGTGGATCGAATTGCTCAGCCGCTGGAACGGCTTTGGTGCGGCGACTGGCTGCGGCCTTCCAACCGTAATCTGCTGCGCACTCATGGGCGACACGAATAGAGCGCCGGCAAATGCCGCGGCGCTCATATAGCGTGGAAGACGGCCCAGACCGCAGGAGTTATTCATGGCTCGATCAAGGTAAGGATCGGCAGGTCGAGCGGCAATCCACGAAAAAAAGCCGACAATCAGAAGTATCGGCGAGAATCACTACTTTTGTGATGTCACTTGGCGGGGAGAGAGACCCTGCCCTTGACCCCCCGATATTCGATCGAGCCATCGCCACGAGCCGTCACGAGCAGGTTTCCGCCGACCCCGTTGGCGACGACTTCCCCCGAGAATTTGGATCCTACCCGGACGTCGCCTTTGACATCGAAAACCTTGATCTCTCCGTTCCCTGCCCTTGGAATGTCCACAGATCCCTGGATACGGAAGAGATGTATCCCACCACCGCCGTCCACGATGTGCACATTTCCAGCGACGAAATCCACCAGCATATCGCCGTTTCCGTCGGTGATATCCACGTCCCCGGCGACCGTATCGGCCTCGAGCCTGCCGTCGCCATGGGCCACGCGGAGGGCTCCGATATTGCGGAAATACGCTGCGCCGCTGCTGTCCGTGACATCCAGGGCGATCGTCGCAGGCAGCTGAATCATCAGGTCCAGAGCCGAAGCGATACGTGGTGTGGTACCGCGGGGCGACGCCGGTATGAAGGTGGTAACCACCAGCGTGTCACCGGAGCGCCGTGTTTCAACGCGGACCTCGCCGAGAAGCTCTCGGGATTCCGCCTGCGCCGTACCGTTGACGACGATGTCACCTGCGCCCCGGTGCCCGACGACGCGCAGATATCCGGACCCTGCATTCACGCGCAGCACCGAGACTCCGGCGGAGGACACGCGGACCGATCTTGGAGCTGAAAACGCGGCAGCTTGCATCGAACAGGCGCAGACCACCAGGATCGCCGCTCCGCAAGCAATTCCGGGCGGTGTAATGGTGCGCGTCACGTATCCGGCTACTTGAGAATCACGGTTGCGGCCTCTCACGATATTATGTCAAACGCCCTGAAGACGCTGCGAGCCGGCGTGCCGTTAACAGAAACTCCCGCCCGGCGATTCAGCGTGGCCCCAATCGAAGTATCCCCCTCTGGAAGTCCAGACTCACCCGGAACGACTTCAGAAAATTGAGCCCGAGCAGTCCTCGCGCTCCGGGACTGACCTTCTGAAGCGCTGCGAGGTCGAGCGAACACACGGTGATGTTGCTGACTGACGTCTGGCCAACCCTCAAGGAATCGACTCGCAGCAGTTTCACCGGGCCGCTCATCCCCACACCGGCTCCGACTCCGACTGCTCCGAGACGCCGCGGAAGGTCAAATTCGCGCTGGAGGGAATCATCAACACAGGTGAGTGTGGATCCAGTGTCGAGAATGAGGTCCACGGGTCCACGCCCGTTGACGTATACCGGAACCAGGATCGCAGAAGCACGTGGCGAGAGCCGGAATTCGATCTCACCCGCTGCGCTGTCTGCGGGAATGGTGACATGTGAAGTGGAGTCCAGCCTGTTGCACGCTACAAAACAGACGACGGCTGCCACGATTACCGCGCGTTGCACGCGGGCGGCTCCGTGTTTTCGCGCTACTCCGCCACTGTCATGAACGGCTTCTCTCATTTGAGGGAAGCGCTGGCGCAAGTCGTGAGCCGCCGGCAGCCGGGTGAATGCTGGGTGGCCGCCAGGCTTCGGCTCAGACGTCGTGAATCGTCTTGATCTCAACCAGCTTGAGATGGCGGACCGACGAAGGCAGTCGCAGAATCGTCGAATCGCCGATCTTCCTGCCCACGAGAGCCCGTCCGATCGGCGAGGACATTGACACGTGACCTTCCTCGAAATCCACGTCGCCGAATACGAGATTGTACACCTCGGTCTCACCGGTCTTCTCGTCCTGCACCTTCACCGCGGATCCAAGTCCGACGGCGTCGTGCGCGATCTGCGACACGTCGATCTGTGAAAGCTTTGAGAGGCGCTGCCGCAGCTGTCCGAGCCGAGCCTGCACGAACTGCTGGCGTTCGAGTGCCGCCTTGTACTCCGAGTTCTCGCGCAGGTCGCCAAGCTCGACGGCCTTACGGATCTCGTTCGGAAGCACGACGTTGAGCTCATGCTGGAGCTTTTCGACTTCGGCTCCGAGCTTGACTTTGAGCTCTTCGATCATTGGGGACTCGGACGACATTGGCGGAGATGAACGGGTAAATAAAAAAAGGAACGCCCGGCCGAGGGGTCGGGCGAGCGTGAATCAGGTTGTTGACTTGAAGCTATCCAATGCCGATCCGTCGCGCAATCGGAATGGGAGTGCGACGAGCCGGCTGGCCCGGCGGACTCTCCGGCCGACACGGTCCGGTCAACCGGACCACCAGCGGGACTCGTGATATAATCATTACAGTTACCGATCCACGCAGTCGTCGATTTCAATTGACGAAGTCACCATCGCGATCATGAGCTACGACTCACCCAATGCAGCCCTTCCTGCACAGATGCCGCTTCCGAGCGCGCGCGATCATGTGGTCGAGCTCCTGAAGGCCGGGTTCGTGGAGAATCATCTGTCCATGACCGAGTTCGAGCAGCGCGTGGCGTTGGCGCATCAGGCACGCTCGCGCGCCGAGCTGGATCCATTGGTTGCCGACCTCTTGCCGGCCGCCGGTCTCGCACCGACAGCATCGCCACCAGGGTACACCGGCTCCATCGCCAATCACCGCAAAATCGTCGCGATTCTCAGCAACCACCAACGGCGCGGTCCGATGGCCCTCCCCCGCCATCTGGAGATCGTTGCGATCCTCGGCAACGTCGAGCTGGATCTCACTGGGGCGTCCATCGCGAATGGCGTGACCGAGATCGATATCTCTGCGGTATTCGGCAACGTCGAAGTCACGCTTCCGCCGGGAGTACGCATCGAGAGTCACGGCAACGCCTTTCTGGGAAGCTTCGATCACCGCTCGCAGGAATTTCCGGAATATGCCGAAACTGGCGACCGTGTCATTCGTATCACGGGCCAATCCGTGTTCGGTTCCGTGACGATCGAAGCTGCGCCCGCCTTTGCGCCTCCTCCGCTCCCGCAGGATTCCGGCGCACCGCGCAGACTCGGGTGATCAAAACCCGATGAGCGGCATTCGGATATCGGTGTGGTGCGTCATTGCGACGACCTGCATGCTCGGCACTGCGTGCATCCCGCCCGAATCCGGCGCCGGAGCGGACTCGACGCGGTCCGATTCGACAATGGAAGTGGGGAGAGCCGCCGCGTATTCCGCGAACGGTTCGCTCACGGTCACGGAGAACGGTTACGGCCCGCTCGCTATCGGCATGACGGTAAGGGATGCCGCCGCGGCGATCGGCGCGGCGGCTTCTGCTGGATCGCCGCCGAATCCCGGCTGCGCTTACGTCAACGTCGCGAACACGCCACCCGGCTTGCGACTCATGACGGTGCGCGACACCGTAGTGAGTGTCAGAATCGACTCGGGACGCGTCGCGACCGGCATGGGCGCCAGAGTGGGCGATCCCGAATGGCGACTGCGCGACCTTTACGGCTCGCGCGTCACGGTTCAGCCCAGCAAATACGTGACAGGCGGCCATACAATTGTAGTGTCGCCCATACCGCCGACGGACAGCGGTCGCCGGATGGTGTTCGAGACTGACGGTTCGAAGATCACGAGTTACCGCGCGGGCCGCGTGCCGGAAGTACAGTGGGTCGAGGGGTGTTCGTGATCCGGCGCACCCGCTTCACGGCTTGCGGCGCTTTGACCAACCGCCGCCACGTCTGCGCCTCACGCTGAGGGTCATCCGGATTTCTTCGCGTATGCGGCAACGGTTTGCCGCTGCATTGATCCTCGGCGTTGCAACACCGCCGGGCCTTGCTGTCGCGCAGCCACGCCATGTCGCGATCGCGGTGGATCGCCGCGATTCGATTGCCGCCTTCGATCCAGTCGTTGCCCTGGGATCGACGATCGACGGACACGATGCAGGAGGCACGCGCGACATCTTCACCGCGCACAATGTCCGCGCGATGAAGTCCGCAAATTTTCACTCGATTTCCTATCGTCTGCGCACGGAGCTCGGCGTCGAGGCCTGGCACTGGAACCCGAGAGGGAGCTGGAGTGATGTTGCACACCGTCAGGGTTACTGGACATCGGACTCACATCCGGGTGCTCCAATCAACGTGTCCAACGGTTACTCGCTCCCGCGTCGCGGCAATACGATCGACCAGGCGAACGACGCAGGATATTCCAGGCTTACCGACGGTGACACTTCCACGTTCTGGAAGAGCAATCCGTATCTGGACGCATTCTTCACGCACGAGCCAGCGGACCGACACCCGCAGTGGGTAATCATCGACCTGCGCTCGCCGCGCGAGGTGAACACGATTGTCATTCGATGGGGGCTGCCATACGCGACCCGCTACGATGTCCAATACTGGCCTGGCGAGCAACCGAAAGGGCCGGACGACAACGTCGAGAATGAGCAGTGGCGCAATTTCGACAACGGTTCACAAAACGAACCTGGTCACGGTGGGGACCGCAGAATACCGCTGACGGCGCGTTCGGTTCGCACACGGTGGATACGCATACTGCTCCACTCGAGCTCTCACACCGCTCCGCATGGCTCGCGAGACCGGCGTGACGCTCTTGGCTACGCGATTCGGGAACTTGAGCTGTATGGCACGCTGGACGGTCACGCAGTGGAAATCACCCGGCACGGTCGAACGACGGAGACGCAGACAGTCACGTATGCCTCCAGCACCGATCCGTGGCATCGGTCCACAGATATTGATCGCGACACGGAGCAGCCGGGCATCGACATGATATTCGCTGGCGGCATGACGCGTGGCCTGCCAATGCTCACACCAGTCGGTGTACTTTACGACACGCCCGCCAATGCGGCGTCACTGCTGCGTTACATCCGTGCGCGCCGCTACGCCGTGTCGCGAATCGAGCTCGGCGAGGAGCCGGATGGACAGTTCGTTGCTCCGGACGACTTCGCGGGGCTCTACATGCAGGCCGCGGATTCGCTGCACGCCGCAGATCCGTCCGTCGCGCTCGGCGGACCGTCTTTTCAGGATTCGCGCACGAAGGTGATGATGGCATGGAAGGACGGAGCGGCGGACGAACGATCGTGGTTCGCGCACTTTGTCGCCGCCCTGACTGCGCGAGGGCGCATGCGGGATCTCGCATTCGTTTCGTTCGAATTCTATCCGTTCGACGACGCGTGCGGTGCCACCGCAGCGCAGCTCGCACAGGTTCGTCAGAAGATTCGTGCTACCGTGCGACAGTTTCACGCCGATGGGGCACCCGTCTCGCTTCCACTGCTGATGACGGAATACGGATACTCGCCGTTCTCCACGGCCGCGGAGATGGATCGAGCTGGCGCAATACTCAACACGGAAGCGGTCGCGGAGTTTCTGCAGGAAGGCGGTGCCGAGACCTTTCTGTATGGTACCGAGCCGAGCACGCTCGAGAGAAACGCGACGTGCGATTCGTGGGGCGACAATACGCTGTTCGTGGCGGATGAGCAGCGACACATCATCGCGAAGAACGCGACGTATCACGCGGCGCGCATGCTCACCACCCTCTGGGCTGATTCGGCCGGCGGTGACCACACGATGCTTCGTACCCGCGTGAGCGACACTGCGGTTTCCGCCGAAGCCGACGCCGTCGCCGCGTACTCGGTTCGCCGCCCGGATGGCCGCGTTGCGGTGCTGGCAATCAACCGCGACCCTGCACGCGCGGCTATTGCCACGCTGAGTGGCCTGCAAGGGGATTCGGTCGACGTGTGGACATTTTCGGCTGCCGAGTATCAATGGCACGCTGCGGGTGCGAAGGGATTCGCGCGACCGAACCGAGGCCCGCAGATGGCGCTCGCATCATCCAGCGCCGGCATCGAGCTGCCACCCTATTCGATAACAGTCATCAGGGACCGCTGAACACTCACCTCGCCTTGCAGCGCGGTGAGTGTCGTCTCTGCTACTCCATCTCGAATTCGCGCGCGAATGCTACCGCGAACGAAAAAGTCTTGGCGCGGCTGCGCGTTTCCATGGCGTCCGCAACGCGCTCGAGGCGCGATGGTATGGCCATGATCCTTTCCTGCGCCTTCTTGCCCATCTCGTTGAGGCCTTCGATGGCGTCAACCGCCCAGTACTTGATCTGCTCCTCGACGATCTTGAGGTAGTCACGCGGACCGTAGATCCCCGCACGGCGAATCACGTCGGCCATTTCGCGGAAGTGCGGCATATTCACGCCGGGCATGTCTATGGAAGGCATGATCGCCGCGGCTGACTCGAGCGCACGATTCGGATCGCGCGCGAGCACTTGCTCGAAGACATTGCGATAGAACACGTAGTGACGCGCCTCTTCCTTGGCGACATTCGACAGCACAGTCCCGATCAACGGCTCGTAGGCGCCGGCCAGCTTTCCGGTGTTCGCGTGGCTCACCTGCGTTGCGCGCTCCTGGAGAGTCGTGTACACGAACACGCGATAGGGATCCTTGTCCCACGTGGGTTCGAAGCCGGCCTTAAGGTATTCGAACTGCATTTTCTCGATGACCGGGTTGTTCAGCACCTGGCTGTCACGGGAATAATCGTGTAGCACGGCGCCGTGCCGGTCCTCCTCGGCAGTCCACAGATTGGTCCACTTGGACCAGAAGGTGTCACCGCCCAGATAGACCGCGAGAAGCCGATGGAAATGCGGCAGGCCCTCTTCGGTCAGAAGATTGAGCGCCAGCGCCACGCGGGCTGGAGTGCTCACGCCTGTTGCACGCCGGCGAAGCTCCGCCACGTGGTGGTCAGGATCCGTGTCTGGCGCCGCGGACAGCAATTCACTGGGGAACCAGAGAATCCGCTTGGACTCATGCGATTCCATGAGCTCGCGGACCACCTCCTCCAGGTCGGCTAGAACCTCGACCTTCGCCAGCGTTTCAGCCTCGGAGACGTTCATTCGGCGGGATTGGTCATTGTCTCAAATTAGCCCAAAGATTATGGGATGCCAGCGCAATGTGCCTGTGGGCGCTGCCCGGGGTACGTCCGAAGCCCATGCGCCGGATTGCGTGATCGCGAAAGGATGCGTCCGGAGCCCCCGGTTCCACTAGCTTTCATGATTGCCCCCGAAACTACGGACCAAGACTTGTCATTCAGCGGTTTCAAGCTCGACCCCAATCTTCTCAAGGGACTGAAGGAACTGGGCTTCGTGCGCCCGACTCCAATTCAGCTCGACGCCATACCGCCGGCGATGGAAGGACGCGATGTCCTTGCATGCGCGGCGACAGGCAGCGGCAAGACCGCCGCCTTTCTGCTTCCGATACTGCATAACCTTATCACGAAGCCGCGCGGCACCACTCGCGCGCTCGTCGTCACGCCGACGCGTGAGCTGGCTGCGCAGATTGCCGAGCATCTGAACGAGATCGCCGTCCACACCCCGATCACCAGTGCCGCCATCTTCGGCGGAGTCGGAATGTCCCCGCAGGAGCACGCATTCCGAAGCGGTGTGGACGTGATGGTAGCCACGCCAGGTCGTCTGCTGGATCACCTGCGCCACTCATACGCAAAGCTGGACAAGCTCGAGTATCTGGTTCTGGACGAGGCGGACAGGATGCTGGACATGGGCTTTCTCCCGGAAATCCGGAAGCTGCTCCGCTTTCTGCCCGCGAAGCGGCAGACGCTGTTCTTCAGCGCGACGATGCCACCTCCGATCGTCACACTCACGCGCGAGATGCTGGTGAATCCTGCGACGATCCGGGTGGAGCGCAACTCTGCGCCTCCGACCGGCATCACGCAGGCGGTCTATCCCGTTTCACAGGAGCTGAAGGCATCGCTGTTTCTCGCGCTGCTCAATCGCGGCGAGATGAACCAGGCTCTTGTCTTCACGCGTACGAAGCACCGTGCCAATCGCCTCGCGGACTTTCTGGTCCGCAACGGTGTCAAGGCCGACCGCATACATGGGAACCGTTCGCAGACCCAGCGGACCGCGGCACTCGCGGGATTCAAGAACGGCAGCTACAAGGTTCTCGTCGCTACCGACATCGCCGCGCGCGGCATCGACGTCGAGGAGTTGGGTCACGTGGTGAATTTCGACGTCCCGCTCGTGCCGGAGGATTACATCCACCGTATCGGACGCACGGGTCGCGCCGAGGCGACGGGCGAAGCATTTACCTTCGTCGCGCCGGATGAGGAAGGCGATCTCCGGAACATCGAGAAGGCTGTCAGCAAGCGGCTTCCACGCATCACACTTCCCGATTTCGACTACCACGCACGACCTGAGCAGAAGCTGGAAGTTCCACGCGGCGAGCGTATCGCCGCAATTCGTGCGAAGAAGGCCGAGGATCGCGCCCGCTCCGCAGCGAAAGCAGCACGAAAAGGCTCTCCACCTTCACCGAGCCGCGGTAGTGGCGCCTCAGGCGGCCGCCCAGGCGGTCGCCCAGGCGGTCGCTCAGGCGCATCTGGGCGGCCGGCCAAGCCCAGCGTCCCGGGCACGAACCGCCCCCGCAGTGGGGGAAGTTCCAGCAGTGGTGGTAGCGGCGGCAGCGGTCGTGGCTCGACGGGCGGGAGCAGGCCAGCACGTCCGTCGCGCTAGCCTGAGCCGGAGAATCCTCCTCTTTCGAACCGGAGATTCTCCGGTCACAGCGGTCCGGGAGTCCCGATCTTGCATGCAGCTGTTACAGCATGTCGAGAGCGTTCGTGAACGAGGATGCCGGCAGCGGAGTTCCGAAGCGGGACTACGCACTGCCCGATCGGACTGATCCAGGGTTCGATAGCGCCGCTGCCGTCGCGCTGCTCGAGGCTGCGCGTGCCGGCGAGACCGCCAGCGCCGAGGAGGCGACAGGCTATTACTGGGGCGAGCCGAAGCTGCGCTCTCACGTCCGGCGGATTCGCGATCGTGCGACTTCGAGCGGTGACGAGCGTCTCACCCAGCTGGCGGATCGTTTCCTCAGGTAAGTGGCGCGTGACGTGCGCGCATCTTGCAGGGGTCTCAATTGCAGCAGATGAGTTTCCGCCATACGCGCGACTCCATCTTAACGGCCGACCTCATGGCACGTCACTATCGCAAATGCAAAGCATCGAGCTGTTGAAGGAGTTTCTGTCCGCATGAGTACAAAACACATTCTTTGGTTTTCGGCGTTCACTGAGTACGTGCAACCGATGGCGCTGGCGGCTACGCTCGGATACGACCGCTGGCCGCCACGCAGGCGCAAGCGCCGGCAGGCGCTTCAGAGTGTCGCGAATTCCATATGCAACGTTGTCGCGACCGACCGCAGGTATCCGAACGAGGTGAGACGCCACCACCCCGAAGGTGGACGCCTCGTCATGGACATCCTGGAGCACCGCTGCATCGTCAACGATGCCGACGTGGAAGTACTAGCGATCGTCGAGCGGCTGGGACACTGGCTGGATGATCAGTTGACTATCATGGGCATCGGCCGCGACCGCGTGGCTGCGGCGCGTGTGGGAGTCGATTACTCGACCGCGGATCGCAACTATCTGATGGGTGGAAGAGTCTGGGAGATGCGCTTCTCGCTGCACTCCGAGATAGTAGCCCACGACCGGAGCTTCGTTGCTACCACCCCCGAGTGCACCGCGGCGGTTCCGTATGGCACCGGTTCGATAGCTTCCTGGTGATGGCGGCGTAGATTTTCGAAGTCGTGTGTTGAAGCGATCCGGCCCGGCGCACACATCGAAATTCAATCCAGCGAACATGCCACAACCCACCCTGTCGCGACCGAGCGAATCCGAGTTCGCACCGTTCTACGCCACGTACATTTCTCGTATCAACGATGACGTCGAACAGCGCCTGCAGCGGCAGGCCGGTGGGCTGGAACCGCTTCGCGCACTGACCGATGCCGACGCCGATCGCAGTTATGAAACCGGCAAGTGGACAGTGAAGGAAGTTGTCGGACACATCAACGACGCCGAACGCATATTTGCGTACCGCCTGCTCCGCATTGCACGCGGCGACGCCACTCCGCTACCGGGATTCGAGCAGTCGAGCTACGTGACGAATGCCGGATTCGGGCGACATTCCATAGGCACGCTGCTGGACAGCTTCCGCGTCACCCGAGCTTCAACACTCGCGTTGATGAACGAGCTCGACCCCACTGCGTGGACGAGAACAGGAATGGCGAGCGGGTTCGCCGTGAGCGCCCGCGCGATTGCTTTCATCATCGCAGGACACTTCAGTCACCACGCTTCACTTCTGCGCGACAAGTACGGGCTCGATTCGGTAACTGAAGCCTGAATTGCCACCAGCGCGCGGTCAGGCGCTCGCGCATTCGGGTAACGGGGCGAGCTATTATTCCGTCATGACGCTTGCTTCGGTCATCGACTTCATCGGTGTCGGCGTCTTCGCCATCAGCGGAGCGCTCGCCGCGGGGCGAAAGCAGCTCGACCTGCTCGGCGTGGTCGTCCTCGCGCTGGTCACGGCTATCGGCGGAGGGACGATTCGAGATCTCCTTCTCGGAAGGCATCCCATCTTCTGGTTGACGGACGCTTCCTACATTCTCGTCATCACGGCATCCGCGCTTCTGACGGTTCTGTACGCCCGCTGGCGCCGACCGCCGCATTCGGCCCTGCTAGTCGCCGACGCTCTGGGTCTGGCGCTTTTCAGTATCGCCGGCGCGCGGATAGCCGAAGAGATGGGGCTGCCAGCTGTTGCGGGAGTGGTTCTCGGCACCATCACCGGATCTGCCGGCGGCGTCGTGAGGGATGTGTTGAGCGCCGAGATACCGCTCGTGCTTCGACGCGGCAATCTGTACGCGACCGCGGCTATCGCCGGTACCACTACATACTTCATCCTCGAGCGCCTTCACGCGATCCGGCCCATCCCTTCGCTTGCCGGCATGGCCGTCATTGCGGGGTTGCGCCTAGCGGCGATCCTCTGGCGGCTGCAGCTTCCTGTATTCAGGCTCGACTCACCGGGCGGAAGGAACTAGAAAAACCTCCGTCGCACCGGAAAGGAGAACAGGATGCCGATTTCCGCGAGCGTGCTGCCAGAGTTCGACACCGAGATGGCCACGACGCGAACGCTGCTCGAGCGCGTACCCGAGGGCCGGGCATCGTGGACTCCGCATGTGCGATCGCGCACGCTCGGTGAACTTGCATCGCACATCGCGAATCTCCCGCGACTGGGTCTCATTACGATGGAATCCGACGAGCTGGACGTCGCGCCGGTGGATGGTGGAAACGGCACACCGGGATTCAACGGCACGGCCGATCTCGTTCGCGCGTTCGACGAGAACGTCAAGCGAGCGCGTGTCGCGATCGAGTCCGCATCGGATAGCGACATGATGGAGGCGTGGACACTGCGCCGGGGTGGCAAGACGGTCTGGACGCTGCCGCGAGCGGCTGTCCTCAGATCGTTCATCCTGAGCCACATGATCCACCATCGGGGCCAGCTGAGCGTCTACCTGCGCCTGACCGAGGTGCCCGTACCGGCCGTTTACGGTCCTACCGCCGATACTAGGTAGCAGGATCTTCCGATCCGGTGACCCCTGAACGGTCCCCGACGTCTTTATTTCGCGGCACCAGGGGCCGCTGACCGACGCCAAGGACCTTTGTACGGAGCAACCCATGCACTCACACGACAATCGCGGCCGCTGGATCATCATCGGCGGGACGTTCGGCGCCACGTTCGGCGTCAGCACTCACCATCTTCCGTTGGCTCTCGCGCTGGGAATTGCAGCTGGCATGACCGTGGGGTCGCTGCTGAACAGGATATCCCAGCACCACCACTTCTAGACCGGACGACGGTTCAGCCCACGGGGTAGACAGCGGCGCGCACGCCTCGCCAAGTTGAGTGATGACGCTTGGCGACTCGATCGAGCGAATGCGCGTGAAGGCCATGCGCACGCTGCAGGGCTGGGCCACCGAGAAGCGGGTCCTGCGTGGCATTCCGGTGACGCTCGTGAACACGAGACCCGACATCGATTCCGAACTCGTGTTCACCAGGCTGGACACCGCACTCGGTCTGATCCAGCGATACCGGCCCGAGACTTTCGCGAATCTCGCCAACGACGTATCGCGCATTCATGTCGAGCGCTTTCCATGTCGCGGCGCCTTCTTCCAGGATACGCGCGTCTGCCTGACGGAGCTCACCTTCACGGTGAATCCCGAATTCGCCGAGTCACAGATCGCGTCGTCGATAGTGCACGAAGGAATGCACGCCCGTGTTCACGCAACTCGCGCTTACGCGCCAGTGGAGTTGCCCGCCGAAGAGCGGATGTGCCGGCAGGCCGAGCTTGAATTCGGTCGTTCGATCCCTGATGGCGATGCCGTGGTTCGGAGAGCGATCGAATCGCTGGCGCTCGGCGACGATGACGTCGCGCCTGCGATCGACTGGGAAGCTGCTCGACGCGCGGTCCTCGACGTCGACTCCCGGGCGACCCGGCAAGAATAGTCGGGCAATATGCCAGCGGCGCGAGTGCCGGTGGCTTCAGCGCCAGCGCGCTACTGCTGTCTCCACTTTGACGCTTGGTGGTTTTTTTGCCGAGATAGCGGAGGCTCTGGCGTCGAGCCACCGCTCCCATGATTCCAGATCGGGAAGCACTACAGCACCAGCATTCCTGAGACTGCCGCTATGAGTCACTGCGGTGTGTCCGCCGACAACCAGTGCGATTCCAGCCGGAAGCTTGGCGCGCAGTTCCCGAATTTCCTCATGAAGCTGATCCGTGGGTATCACACCTATGACGCTCAAGGCGACCACGTCGGCGTTGGCCACCGAGGAGGCGTACGCGATGTCCTCGACCGGGAGGTCGCCTCCGAGATACGCGACGTTCCAGTGGCGTGATGCGGCGATGATGGCTGCGAACAGCGCGCCGAACTCGTGGCGCTGTTCCGGCAGCGTTCCGAAGATCACCGTCGGCGCGTCTGCCGATGCCGGAAGCGCATCGAGGACCCAGGTCAGGACGCGCCGGAGCGCGTACGACATGGAATGTTCGTTCGCCGGGCGCAAAAGACCCGCCTCCCACCCGTCTCCGACGATCTGCAGCAATGGAATCGCCACCCCTTCAATGAATCTCCGCGGACCGAGCGCGACTGCGGCTCGCATCAGGACGTTGAACGTGGCGGCTGGCTGCATCTCGCGCACTGCGTCGAGACAGGCCTTGAGATGTTCCGCCGAATCGCGTCCGGCTTCGGTTGCGCTGACGCGCTGACCGGTCACAGCCTCGCGCGCGTCGGCCTGCGCGAGGCGGCGCAGTTCGTCGAACGGCATCCCGATGACCTGACTGACGCGGCGACCGCCGTCAGCGACCGCGCGGACGAGCCGCAGCCGCTCGATGTCGTCTTCAGAATAGAGACGCTGTCCGCCACTGTCGCGCGCTGGAGTGATGACACCGTAGCGCCGCTCCCATGCCCGCAACACGTGCTGCGATACGCCGGTGCGTCGCTCCACTACGGCAATGCCGTGTTGCGGCGTGCCGGATGCGCGAACCTCATCGCCGGCCTTATCCCGCATTCGGCACCGTTGCATCACGCCTGGCGATCAGTCGCTCGACGACCTTGGCGGATGAAAGCACGCCCGGCACCCCACCGCCGGGATGTGTGCCGGCGCCTACGAAGTACAGGCCATCGACGTCTTCCGAGCGGTTGTGATAGCGGAACCACGCCGACTGTGTGAGCAGCGGCTCAGGTCCGAACGCGGCCCCGTCGACGGAACGGAGGGTGTGCTCGAATTCGTGTGGCGTCATCGTCAGCCGTGAAGTTATCGCGCCACGGATGCCCGGCAACACGGTCGTTTCCAGACGTTGCAGGATTCTGTCGAAGTAGTCATCCGCGATACTGGGCCAGTCCAGACCCGACTTGTTGTTCGGCACCGGTGACAGCACGTAGAACGACTCGCATCCTTCGGGCGCAAGCGACGGATCGCTTCGGGTCGGCGCATGAAGATAGAGCGAAAAATCGTCGGCTAGAACGCGCTTTCGGAACACGTCGTCGAGCAGGGCTTCGTATCGCTCGCCCAGAAGAATGGTATGATGTGCAAGTTCCGGATATTGCACCCGCGCGCCGAAGTAACCTACGAAAAGGCTCATTGATTGTCGCACGCGCGCCACACGGCGATCGGTGTGGCGCCGGCGTGCGGAAGCAGCGATCATGTGCGTGTAGGTGTATGACGGATCCGCATTGCTGACGACAACTTCGGCGGCGAGACGTTCGCCGCTCAGTGTGCGCACACCCGTGACTCTGCCGTTCTGCACATCCATGGATTCGACCGGTGAGTTGAACCGGACGTTGACACCGATATCGTGGAGTAGCCGGAGCAGTGCGCCAACAATGGCGCCCGTTCCGCCCCGCGCGAAGTGCACGCCCCATTTCCGCTCGAGCCAGTGGATGAGCAGGTATATGGAGCTGGCCTCGAAGGGGTTCCCGCCAACGAGAAGCGGTTCGAATGTGAAGACTCGCCTCAGGCGCTCGTCCCGGATGTATCGGGCGACCAGCCCGTGAACAGTGCGCCAGCTCTCGAGGCGAATCATCGCCGGAACAACGCGAAGCATGTCGGCCAGCCTGTCGAATGGCTGGTCCGCGAGCTGTGTGTATCCGATGTCGAAAATTTCCTCCGCGCGGCGTGCCAGCTGGAGGTAGCCATCCACGTCCCGCGGCTCGAAGTTCCGGATCTGCGCCAGCAGACGTTCCTCATCGCCAACGTAGTCGAAGCTCGAACCGTCGTCGAAACGGACCCGGTAGAAAGGATCCACGGGCATCAGTTCGACGTAATCAGTCATGCTCTTTCCGGCGAGGGAGAAAAGCTCCTCGAGCAGGTATGGAGCGGTGATGACAGTCGGCCCGGCATCGAATGTGAAACCGTCCTGGGAGAATACCCGAGCCCGTCCGCCCGCGGAATCGAGCGCTTCCACGACTTCGACCTGATAACCCAGCATGCGGAGCCGGACGGCCACCGCCAGGCCACCGAATCCGGTCCCAATCACAACCGCCCGCCTCGGGGTAGCTCGGCGAGCAGAGGTTTGGGAAATCCAGGTGGCGCCGTCGGTGGTCATGGCCGGGCCAGCGTCGCGGCTTCTGGCGGCCAACTGATCAGCCGGTGGCATTTATTGTATTGTCCATGTAATGTCAAGCTAGTTGCAAGGCTAATGTATTGCAATATATTAGACACAGGTTAGACAGAAGGTGTTCCTGTCGAAGTGAATGAATCTATATGGATGAGACTGAATGAGCTTACCAGAGTGATGATGCGCAGAGGCCGGTCGACCGCTGCGGCGAGGGGAACTCTCGCCGTATTCGTCGTATTCACTCTCATGGCGCTGGCGGGATTCGCCACGTTCGGGCTGCATCCGTCACTTCTGGCGCGGGTTCCCAGCGCTGCGGGAACCTACGGGCTGGCACTTCGCGTCTTTCCCATTGGACACGTCTGGCTGGCGTTCGCCGTCATCGCTGCCTACCTGTCCATGAGGAGCGGAGGACGCTGGCTCTCCGCCTTCCTCCTGTTGTACGTGCTCAGTCTCACGAGCGAGCTGCTCGGAACCGGCTACGGAATCCCGTTCGGTGCATACCACTACAGCGCCATGCTCGGGCCCGAGTGGCTCGGTCGCGTTCCAATACTCATTCCGCTGAGCTGGTTCTCGATGTCTGTTGCAGCGTTCGGAATGTCCCCCGGCGGCAACGTCCGCGGGCGCGCGGCCTTTGTTACCCGCGTTGGCTTCACCTCGCTCCTGCTTCTGGTCTGGGATCTGAGCCTCGATCCCGCGATGAGTCACGCCACCGCTTACTGGGTCTGGGGCGCGACCGGGCCGTACTACGGAATGCCTTGGTCCAATCTCGTAGGCTGGTACGTCACCGGTATAGTGCTCGCCGCCGCACTTTGGGCAGTTGGCGCCAATACATGGATGAGCCGCCTGTCGCGACGCTGGCTCGCCGCGTTCTACGGCGCGAACGTCCTGCTCTCGCTGGGAATGAACGCCGCTGCGGGGCTCTGGCTGGCGGTCGGCGCCGCACTTGCTGCCCTGGCGGTCACGTGGGCTGCAATGTCACGGTTGGCGCGACGTGATCCGGACGAGACCACAAACGCCGCGCACGACAGCGGGTGGAGCGCAGCATGACGGAGCCGCTGACGCTCGACACCGCGTCCGACTTCGCGCGAACACAGCTGGCCAGCGCGTACCGGCGACTTTTTCCTACGGACGGCAGCGACCTCCGGTTCGAGGGACAGTTGCTTCGCCCTGTGCTGGCGGTCGTTGGCGCGGCTGCGCTCGCTGGTACTGAAACCGTGACGGACGAGCGGTTCTGGTTTGCGGCGCTCGCGGTGCAGCTCGCGCACGAGGCGTCACTCGTTCACGACGACGTGGTGGACCAGGCTTCGACGCGGCGCGATCGACCCACCACGTTCGCGTCACGCGGAACCGCCGCAGCTGTGCTCGAGGGCGATCTGCTGCTCACCGGCGCGTACGTCGCTGCTGCTGCAACGCAATGCAGCCGGTTCGTGTCCCGCTTTGCGACGGCAGTCTCGCGCACGGTGATCGCCGAGAAGATGCAGGGATCGTGGATGGGCAAGGCGGTGCGCCCCAACACATATGAGCACATCGCGGCCGGCAAGGCCGGCGAACTGATGGGCTGCGCCCTCGCGGCCGGAGCGATGATAGCCGGAGAGAACGACGACGAGTTCGTCGCGCTCGGGCGCGAGATCGGCCTGCTGTATCAGATGATGGACGACTTTCTAGACTACTGCCCAGCCACTCACACTGGCAAGGCTGCACTTGGTGACTACACCCAGGGCCGGTGGACATGGCCGCTCGAGCATGTTCCGGACGCGATGCTCGGAATGCCAGTGGATGACGTCCTCTCCGCATTGCACGCGCGAGGCAAGGGCACCGACTCGAATGCCGCGATTCACGATGCTGCCGACTGGCTCCGCCGGCGAATCGCCACTGTGTCCGCGACTTGCGAGAACCGCTTCCGCGATGCCGTGATCGTGCGTGAGATGCTCACGCGCTGGAGCGCGACTGTCTCCGATGCACTCGACCGCGAAATCGTTGCGCGGCGCCTTGCGGCGCGGGAAGCTCTCGTAAAACGGTTAGCCGATCTCGAGGCACATTCGGGCGAAGTCGGCTATCTGGCCCATCACAGCCGCTCGTTCAGCTTCGCCAGCAAGCTGCTGCCACGTGATCTCGGCCGCCGGATCGCACGCGTGTACGCTTTCTGCAGATTCACGGACGATCTCGCCGACGAGCCCACGCGCTGTAGCGCGAGCAAGCTCGAGCTGATCGATGAATGGGTGGCGATGGCCGCGATGTCCTACTCGGGAACTCCTGCGGGCCTCCCGGTCCTGGACCGGACGATGCTCGAGATGCGCGAGGCGGGCGTTCCATTCAACCACGTTGCTGATCTGTGCCGCGGAATGCGGATGGATATCGAAGGAACGAACTACGCCACTCTCGGTGAACTGCGGCTCTATACGTATCGCGTAGCCGGTGTCGTGGGACTCTGGATCGCCCAGCTTGCAGGAGTGCGCGACATGACGGCACTGGCGAACGCGGAACGAATGGGGCACGCGATGCAGCTCACCAATATTCTTCGCGACGTTGGCGAGGACTGGCGGAACGGGCGGTTGTATCTTCCGCTCGAAATACTCGAACGTCATGGACTGAAGCGTGACGACGTCGGCGCGATGGTGGCGGGCACACTTCCGGTATCGGACGCGTATCGCGCAATGATGCGGGAGCTCGTCGCGATCGCACACGACGACTACTCGACGGCATTCGCGTGGCTGCCAAGCCTTCCGGAACAGCTTCAGCCGGGAATGGCAGTTGCCGCTGAGCTGTACGAAGCGATCCATGAAGCACTGGAGCGCAATGACTACGATAACCTGCACAACCGCGCCGCGACTTCGCTCGCGCGCAAGGTCGGTATCGCGAGTCATGCACTCAGATCGCTTCGGCAGGCGCGCAAACTCAACGTACCGCTCCGAACGGCATTGACGGACCAGCAGATGATTGACGATGGCTGGCCGGCTTAACCGGGTTGCGTGGAACGCATTCGACATGGCCTTTCGGCCGTGGATGCGACACCACCTGAGCGTCTGCACGAACGGGTTTCCGGTGACGGTCCTTCCTCCTGGCCCAGTAGTCCTGGTGAGCAATCATGTGAGCTGGTGGGACGGCTTCCTTCTGCGCGCCGTGCAGAAGTCGATTCGGCCGCAGAGCGCGTTCTACACTATCGCTCTGGAGCGTGAACTCGAGCAGCATCCCATTCTTCGCATGATCGGCGGAGTCGGCATGATTCCGTCGTCTCCATCGTCCATTCTGCATTCAATGCGTGTGCTCAAGAAGAAGTGCGTGGAAGAGCCGGATACCGTGATCGGGTTCTTTCCACAGGGGCGCATCGCACCGTCGTTCACCCGTCCGCTGGCGTTCACTCGCGGCATCGAACTGTTCGCTCGTCGAATCGGATCGCTCACCGTGCTTCCCATCGCGTTGCACATCGAACCGGTGACGGGGATGGCACCGACGGCATTCGTTCGCGTGGGGGAGCCGATTCGCGCTCATGACGGTCTCGTGAATGCGAAGCTGCTCGAGGATCGTGTGGAAAGCATGCTCGATGCTACGCTCGCAAGTCTTTCGCTGCACGGAGAAGACAGTGTTCGACACTGGGACAAAGTGGCCGACGCTGACCTGAACGCGGCTGAGTTACGGAAACCCACCGGCGTCTCAAGGACTGGTGGAACAGAGCCGCACATTCTGGCGTCGGAGCATCATGCCTGATCTGATTGCCGCTGCGGGATCCGTTCGTACGGAATTCGTCATCCTCGTTGACCAGCACGACGTAGCCACCGGCACGTGCGAAAAGCTCGAGGCGCACCGGACCGGCGCGCTCCATCGCGCGTTCTCCGTCACGATCGTGAATTCCGCGGGCGAGATGCTGATGCAGCGGCGCGCGTTGTCCAAGTATCACTCCGGCGGACTGTGGTCCAACGCCTGCTGCGGGCATCCCAGACCCGGCGAGACTGTGGTACGCGCCGCGCGGCGTCGTCTCCGCGAGGAGATGGGGATCGCCTGCGATCTCATGCACAGCGATTCTTTCACGTATCACGCTCGGGTGACGGCCGAGCTGACGGAACACGAATTCGATCATGTTCTGGTCGGCGTGTACGATGGCACACCGCTTCCCGACCCCGCCGAAGTCATGGAGTGGCGCTGGAGCGACCCCGCGCAGGAACTCGAGAGCCTCACCGCGCGGCCCGAACTGTACACGGCGTGGCTCCCGCTCGTCCAGCCCCGCGCGATGGCGTGCGCCGCCGCCATTCGAAGCGCGGCCCAATTACAGTTTCTGGCGCTCACAGTCTGACGCGACGCCGCTCCGATTGCGGCGCGTACGTGCATTGCGCAGATTGCCGAAATGCAACCATCCGCTCCGGAGCGCGTCGGCTCCGAAGATGACAGAGGAACCGCAGCACTTCACATTCGAGCCGCTACGGAGGCCGACATTCCGGAGCTATCCAAGCTCCGCTATCAGTTCCGGTCCGCGCTTGCTCCCGCCGTAGAGGAGGCGGATGCTTTCAGGGAGCGCTCCGCGCTCTGGATGCGAGAGCGACTGGGCGCCGGCCTGTGGTTCTGCTGGGTGGCGGAAGACGACACCGGCATTCGCGGCAATGTGTGGATTCAGCTAGTCGAAAAGATTCCCACGCCGACGGACGAGCCCGAGATACACGCATATCTCACCAATTTCTTCGTGACGGAGCGGGCGCGCGCGCAGGGCGTGGGGTCGGCCCTGCTTCGCTGCGCGCTGGAGTGGAGCAGAACCCGCGGCGTTCATCTGATCTTTCTCTGGCCGACGCGCCGTACCCGGAAGCTGTATGAGCGCCACGGGTTCTCCGCGGACGGCGACGCGATGCAACTGTTGTTTGCACCGAGGGCACAGTAGCGGGGCCGGCGGAATCAGCGAACCCGCATCTGTCGCATCCTGCAGAAGCGCCGCCGTTTGCTGACTTTTGCGACAGCAGGATGGAGCAAATCGGGGTGTTGGGGCGTATGTATAGACATACACGGATTGACGCGTAGCTTGGCTGTGAATCCACGTACCTCGAGCCCCTTGATCCGCCGATGTCGCCAGATACGTACCGATGACTGCACCTGCGCGCCGAGCCAATCTGAGCGCGGGACTCCTGATGTTTCGGCGAGGAGCTGGTTCTTCCGCGCTGGAGTTCTTTCTTGCGCATCCGGGTGGCCCATTCTGGGCGAACCGTGACGATGGCGCGTGGACCATACCCAAGGGCGGTGTGGAAGCGGGGGAGGACATCCTGGCTGCCGCGCTGCGCGAGTTTCAGGAGGAGACGGGGATCGAAGCGACGGGTCCATTCATCGCGCTCGGGAGCATCCGTCAGCGTGCGGGAAAGGTCGTGCACGCATGGGCGTGGGAGGGAGACGCGAATCCGGCGTCCATTGTCAGCAACACCATGACGACCGAGTGGCCGCGCGGTTCGGGTCGAACGATCACCTTCCCCGAAGTGGATCGGTGCGGCTGGTTCGACGCCGACGCAGCGCGCGGAAAGATCAACGCTGCGCAGGGCGATCTGCTGGGCCGGCTCGCGCGGATTCTGGACACTGAAACGAGTGCCGACCCGAGCAGGATACCGCGTTAGGTTGTAGCTCGAAGCGCGCCGACCGCAAGCACGATCCATGCGGCGATGAATGCAAGTCCGCCGAGAGGCGTGATCGCGCCGAGCCACGTGACACCGGTAATGGCCAGAACGTAGAGACTTCCGCAGAACAACACGATGCCTGCGAGCATGAGGAAGCCGGAGAGTCGCAGAGCGCCCGTCGCCTGCATCTGCGTCGCGAGCACTCCGACAAGCAGCATGCCGAGCGCGTGATAGAAGTGGTACTGCGCAGCGGTGTGGTATACCTCGAGCATCTGCGGAGCGACGCGAGTCTTGATAGCGTGCGCACCGAAGGCGCCGAGTATCACGGCGAGCGCCGCATTGGCGCTGCCCAGCGAGATGAACAGCCGCGCCGTCGGTTGCACCCTATTGGCCCAGAATCATCGCGAACATCAACGGCGCCACGATTGATGCATCGCTCTCGATGATGAATCTCGGGGTGTCGATTCCGAGCTTGCCCCACGTGATCTTCTCGTTCGGTACCGCGCCGGAGTACGAACCGTAGCTCGTGGTGGAATCACTGATCTGACAGAAGTAGCCCCAGAGCGGGACCTCCGGGCGCTGCAGATCCTGGTGCAGCATGGGAACGACGCAGATCGGGAAGTCGCCGGCGATACCGCCGCCGATCTGGAAGAATCCGAGCGAGTGCTGTTTTGTGAGATTCGTGTAGTACTCGGCGAGCTCGATCATGTACTCGATCCCTGTACGCACCGTGTGAACCTTCTTCACGTCACCGCTGATGACGTGGCCGGAGTACATGTTGCCGAGTGTGGAGTCCTCCCATCCCGGAACGAACATCGGGAGATTTTTCTCCATGGCGGCGAGCATCCAGGAGTTCTTCGGATCGATCTGGTACTCGCTCTCGAGTTTTCCGCTCTTCAGGATCTTGAACATGAACTCGTGGGGGAAGTAGCGCTCTCCCTTCTGATCTGCGGCGACCCATTCCTCGAGCACGACCGACTCGATCCTCCGCATCGCTTCCATTTCCGGGATGCACGTATCGGTGACGCGGTTCATGTGACGTTCGAGCAGCGCCTGCTCGTCGGCCGATGTGAGATCCCGGTAGTGCGGAACGCGCTCGTAGTAGTCGTGCGCCACGAGATTGAAGATGTCCTCTTCCAGATTGGCGCCGGTGCAGCATATCGCGTGCACCTTGTCCTGCCGGATCATCTCGGCGAGCGACCGCCCGAGCTCCGCGGTGCTCATGGCACCGGCTACGGTGACGAGCATCCTGCCGCCGCTCTCGAGGTGGCGCGTATAAGCATCGGCCGCGTCCACGAGCGCCGCCGCGTTGAAGTGCCGGAAGTGTTCGCGGATGAAAGCCGTGATTGGTGCAGAAGAGGTCATGTCGCTCATTTACTGGTACCCTTGATTGCTCGGTGATTCGGCTACGGTGCGAAGCTACTTTTCGACATTGCGCAGCGCGGCCACACCGCGGCGTTCGACCGTTCGTTCCTGTGCGGGATAGGCCTGAGAGATTGTCTGCACGACCTCCCGCGGATCGTCGGTCAGTATCAGAAGATCCAGATCGCCCGCGGAAATCTTGCGCTCGACGAGTACGCGGGACTGAAGCCAGCGCACGAGACCAGCCCAGTAGGCGCGGCCGAACAGAATGACCGGGAACTGGTAGATCTTTCCGGTCTGAATGAGCGTGATGGCCTCGAACATCTCGTCCAGCGTTCCGAAGCCACCGGGGAAGATGACGAACGCGTTCGAATATTTCACGAACATCGTCTTGCGCACGAAGAAGTAGCGGAAGTTGACGAGCGTGTCCACGTACGGATTGGCGCCCTGCTCGAATGGAAGCTCGATGTTGCAGCCGACCGAGTGCCCGCCTGCCTTTTTCGCGCCCTTGTTTGCGGCTTCCATGATACCGGGGCCGGCGCCCGTGACGACGGTAAAGCCGGATTCCGCAAGCAGTCGTCCCGTCTCTTCGGCGGCCTGGTACATGGGATCGTCGGGAGAAGTGCGCGCCGAGCCGAATACGGATACGCCGCGCTTTACCGACGCTAGCGCGTCCATGCCTTCCACGAACTCCGCGGTGATGCGCATGACGCGCCACGGATCGGTCTTGGTGTAATCCTCCTCCGAGGAACCCGGTCCCTGAAGCAGCTTCTCGTCTTCAGTGACCGTGTTGCCGAGCATCTCGACAGGCGTGTCGCGAATGGATTCGTCGACTATTCGGGTGGCACCAGACTGGCGCTGCGGCGTCGTCTGGGACGGCGGTGTGCGCCCCGCCATGATGTGGCCAGCCTCGGTACGCTCCTTGGTGCCGGCGAGTGCTGCTTCGCTCGCCCTTTTCAGAAGCTGCGGATTTACCCGTTTTCCAGACGCAGTGCGTGGGGCCTTTCCTGCGGGGGCTCGCCGGTCCTCCTGTACTGAAGCGGCGACTGCGTTGTCCGCGGTAGCCTTCTTCCCGACGAGCGGCTTCTTGACGACAGGGTTCTTCGCGATCGCGTTCTTCGCTGGAGCCGACTTCGATTCTGTAGATTTCGTGGCGCGAGTTTTTGCCATACCCGAATCTAGTGACCACAACACCGTCCGTAATCGTCGTCCTCGCGGACGGAGCGCGTCCAGACACGCTGGCGGCGGGGATGCAGTCCGGTCATCTGCCCGCGCTCGCTCGGCTGCGTGACGAAGGCAGCTTCCGCACGATCACCACCGTGTTCCCTTCGGTCACGGGGCCGGCGTACACACCGTTCCTCATGGGGCGACATCCGGGCTCGGTGGGCCTTCCGGGTCTCAGATGGTTTGACCGCGCACGTGAGGCGTGCAGCTGGCCGAGCTACGCGCGGAGCTACACCGGGCCGCAGTGCCGGCTGCTGGACAGCGACCTCGCGACAGATTCCGAGACGATGTTCGAGCTGGCGGATTCGACTGTCGGGGCGCTGAGCGTGATTCGCCGAGGATTGCCGGAGGCGAACCGCATAGGAAGCGGACTCCCTTTCCTCGCCCGTACTGCACTGACGCATTTTCGCGGGAACATTGCCGGCTGGCTGGACATGGATGGGATGATCGGGGACCGGTTCGTGCGACGCGTGCGCGAGCAACGGCCGGAATTCGCGTTTGCCGCGTTCACGGGAGTGGACAAGACATCGCATGCGTTGGGTCAGCGAAGTCCGCTGGTGCTGGACGCGCTGCGAGTAGTGGACGATGTCTGTGCGAGGCTGCGTGCGGATGCTGAGCGTGCGAATTCGTGGGACACGACGCATCTGTGGGTCGTAAGCGACCACGGTCACTCTGACGTTCACACGCACGATGACATCGCCGCACACGTCACGACGCTCGGACATCGCACGGTCGCGCATCCGTGGATCGCGAAGCCGCGCGCCCGCGTCGCGGTCGCCGTGAGAGGCAACGCGATGGCCAACGTGTACACGGGAGTCGCCGATCGCTCACGCAGGTTCTGGGAGTCGTTGAGCGGGTCATGGGCCGACCTCGCGGATTCGCTCGTCGCTCGCGATTCGGTTGACCTGATGCTTCTCCCACTTTCGGAGAAGTCCTGCGAGATCCGCTCGGACCGCGGGACAGCGGTCGTGAACTGGGGTCGCAGTGACGGATCCGACTGGTACTCGTACTTTCCCGCCACCGGCGATCCGCTCGGCATCGGTGAACACGACTGCATGACCGGGACGGAGGCATTCGATGAGACGGCGTATTCGGATTATCCCGATGCCGTCGTTCAAATCGCGCGCCTCGCGGCGTGTTCGCGCAGTGGCGACATCATTCTTTCAGCTGCACCTGGGTTCGACTTTCGCGCGAAGTACGAACCGATCATGCACGCTTCGGCGCACGGGGCACTGCATCGCGATCACATGCTCGTGCCGCTGCTCACGAACAAGCCGGTAACCGGTGTTCCTCGACGCACGGTGGACGTGATGGCTTCGGCGTGCGAGGTGCTCGGTCTGCACTCGGCGCACGCCGAGGGAACGTCGTTCGTTCAGGTCGTGCGCTGAACGAGCCGGCGTCAGCCGCTCAGGTCGGCGATGGAAAGCGAATACTGCGTCACCCACCATTCCGGCGCGATGGCAGCGACGGCCGCAGCGAAACCTTCCGGAGCGTCGATCTGACGCACGACCGTGTCCGGATCGATCGTCGCCGCTTCCCACACGCTTGCGCCGCGCGCCTTCACTCGCGCCTCGGCGCGCGTCCACGCTTCCACGAAGCGCAGATCGCGGCGATCGTCGGAGAGAATCTCGTCAATCGCTTCGTGAGTAAAGAACCTGCGCAGGATGGTTTCCGCGTTCGGCACGACGCGCAGCTGTTCGACATCCACGCCGACCGGCGCCACGCGAGTGACGGCGATCATCGAGATCCCGCGCGAGTGGGAGATGGAGAAGTGCATGCCGGGATCGTTGCGCAGATACGGCTTGCCCTTTGGCGTGTCGAACAGCTCGATCTCGGATGCCGCTACGCGTATCTGCACACCGATTATGGAGCGTGCAGCGCCGCGCACGGTTGCGCTGTCACCGGAGTCGAGCGTGTAGACGCGGACTTCGCCGGGTGCCAGCGATTCAAGGATGCTGCGCGAATCGTCACTCAAGCTCGACCAACTCCACGGCGACCCTGTTGCCGTCAATGGACATTACCGCGACGCTCGGCGACAAGTCGAACCGGCGAGCGCCGGCAGCGCCGGGGTTGACCACCATGCGGCCCGCGAGTTGAAAGATGAGCTGTCGGTGCGTGTGGCCGTAAATGACGAGATCAGCGTCAGGGTAGGAGTCGAGCAGTCGCTCCGGCTTCGGGCGGCCGAGCTCATGACCGTGACTCATGTGGACGCGAACATCCTCGAACGTTTGTTCGAAAGAGGGCGGCAGATTGGGATCGCCTGGTATGTCGCAGTTGCCCGCGACGGCGTGCACGGGGGCAATGACACGGAGCTCGTGCAAAATGTCATCGCCGCATACATCCCCCGCGTGCAGGATGAGATCCACCCCTTCGAAGACTTCGTGGACGCGGGGGCGGAGCATGCCGTGTGTATCGGAAATCAGGCCAAGCCTGATCATCGGTGCACCTCGCTCAGACGCATATCACACATAACCTAGAAGGACAACGGCCGCGGCGAGAGGTGCGTGGATCGAGCAAAGTGGGCCGTGCATCGTCGATACACCGTCAATCCGTGCAAGGTCAATCATCTAGATTGGGTGCATGTCCATGTTGAGACTCGCGGCCGCGCTTGGTGTCCGGTCGCTCCGTCATCCGACGCTCGCGCGCGATCTGGTGCGGGTGAGCTGGCGTTTCCGGAACAGGCACTGGTATCGCAAGCCACCTTTCCTTCCGGTCCCGGACCGGGAGTACATGAGGTGGAGGATGGATACGGCGTACGGATCGCCTGACGCGGTGCCGTCGGTCGTCGAGGCGGAGCGGTACGTCCGGTGGGCAGCGCGGAAGTGAGGGCTATGGCTGGTCTCGAAGCGAGCATCAGGGCGCACGCTCTCGAGATCGGATTCGACCTGGTCGGAATCGCGACCCTTGGACCTGCAGAAACAGCGCCGGATTTCGACGCGTGGTTGGCTGCGGGATATGCGGGCGAGATGCAGTACCTCGAGCGCGGTTCGGCCAAGCGGCGCGACACTCGGCTTCCGTATGAAGGAGCAACGAGTGCCATCGTCGTCGCGATGAACTATGGCGGGACGGAGCCGCCGGGACCGATTGCGCGGTATGCGCGTGGCGACGACTATCACGACGTGATGGTGGAGCGGTTGAAGGAGCTGCATCGCTGGATCGAGACGCAAGTCGGCAATCCGGTTCGCGGAAAAGCGTATGTGGATACGGGGCCGATTCTGGAGCGAGACCTCGCGCAGCGCGCGGGAATCGGCTGGATCGGGAAGAGCACGAATCTGATCAACCCGAAGCTTGGCTCGTTCTTCTTTCTGGGCGAGCTGTTGCTGGATCTCGATCTGGTTCCGGATGCGGCGTTCGAGAGCGATCACTGCGGAAGTTGCACGCGGTGCCTGGATGCGTGTCCGACGAATGCGTTCGTCGCGCCGAGGCTGCTGGACGCGACGAGGTGTATATCGTATCAGACGATTGAAAAGAAGGGACCGATCGCGGAGACGTTGAGGGAGGCGATCGGGGAACGGATATATGGATGCGACGTGTGTCAGGAGGTTTGTCCGTGGAACGAGAAGTTTTCGCGCGGTGCGAGTGAGACGGCGTTCGCGGCGCGGGAAGTGATCGCCGGGAAAGATGCGCAGACTATCGCGGCGGAGCTACTCGCGATGTCGCAGG
>JALYYT010000059.1 GCA_030946285.1 Gemmatimonadota bacterium | reverse complement strand
GGCGCAGATTCTGACAGTGCGAGGCCTGGCGGTGGCGGTATTCGCACTCGCGCTGGCGGCGCGTAGTCTCACCGCGCAGTCGGTGGGCGTCTCGGTCGTACTTCCCGGAGCGACTGAGCTTGCGACGCAAGCTCCAGCAGTTCGCACAAATGGTGTTCTCTCGGCTGGTCGGACCGCGGAACTGATACGCAACGGCTTCCCCGCACGGCTGCATTACAAGCTGGAACGCTGGGCGGCCGGCACATTCGTGAATGACGTGAAGGCGACCGGTGAGTGGGAAGTCATCGCTCAGTACGACCCTCTGGCCAAGACCTACAAGCTGGTGCGTGCCACGACGCGGAGCGCGGCAACACTGGGCACGTATGCCGATCTCGCCGACGCCGACGTCCGGCTTGCGGAACCTTTCACTGCACCCGTCTCGCCGCCAAAGCGTGGCGAGAAGAGCTATTACGTCCTGACTCTGGACGTGGAAGCGATGTCGTTGAGCGATCTGGACGAAGTACAGAGGTGGTTGCGTGGCGAGCTCAGGCCGGCGGTGCGCGGACGACGAGATCCGGGCGCTGCGGTAAGCTCTGGCGTAAGGACGCTGATAGTTCGTATTCTCGGCGGCGAGCGAATCGTGTACCAGGCGACGACGGGAGTCTTCAGACCGTAGAAGGCCGCGCAAGCGCCACGACTACGTCCATCACGTTGGTGCCTGTCGGGCCAGTGCGCACGAGGCCGCCGAGGGCTTTCCAGAATGCATGGCTGTCGTTTGCTGCGAGCAGCGCGTTCGCATCCAGCCCGACCATGCGACCGCGCGCCATCGAATCACCGTCGCCAACGGCGCCGGCGGCGTCTGTAGGGCCGTCGATCCCGTCAGTGCCGAGCGATGCCACAGCCATGTGTCCAAGTCCATCCATGGCGATCGCCGCCGCCATGGCGAGTTCCTGATTGCGGCCACCCGAGCCGGTGCCGCGCACAGTCACGGTCGTCTCGCCGGCGAAGACGAGTGCCACGGGTCGACTCTGGCGCCGCAGTTCCTGAACAGTCTGAAGGACGATTTCGGCGCCAACGCGGCTGGCCTCGCCGGCGAGCGACGTTGTTGCTACGCGTGCGTCGTAACCGAGGGCGCGCGCCTGCGCACATGCGGCGACCGCGGCGGTAACATTGCTGCCGATTATCCGATTGTCAGCCGCGGCGAGCGTCGGGTCGCCGGGTTTCGGAGATTCGTCTTCGCCACGCGCGAGGTGGTCGCGCACGGATGGTGGGACGCGATCCCATAGCTGGTGGCTCCGAAGTATGGTGACGGCATCGTCGATCGTAGTCGGATCGCCGACCGTCGGGCCCGACGCGATGGTCGCAAGCGAATCTCCGATCACATCGGAAAGCACGAGAGCTACGAGCGGCGACGGGAATGCGAGTGCTGCCAGACGTCCGCCCTTCAGCCTGTCAATGTGCTTTCTGACACAATTGAGCTCGTCTATCGTGGCTCCAGCGCGCATGAGCAGCACTGCCGTTTGACTCACGTCATCGAGCGTGAGACCGTGGGCGGGAAGTGTCATGAGCGACGACGCACCGCCGGAAACGAGACAGAGCAACGTTTCACCGGGGCGCATGTCGCCGAGCATTTTCACCATCGCTTCGGCCCCGGCGACCCCCTCTTCGTTCGGTAGCGGATGACCACCAACGTGGTACTTCAGCCGCGGGCTCGGCGAAGCAATTGCGTTCGGCGAAATCACGACGCCGCGGCGGATCGTTCCGGCCAGCGCTGAGACCGCTGCAGCCGACATGGGGCCGGCGGCCTTACCGACTGCAACGAGTGACAAATCGCCGGCGAACCGCAACCGTCCGAGTGCAAGCCCGACCAGATCCGCCGGATCTACCGCGGCGATTCCGGCGAGCGCGCACGTCACCGCATCCCTGCGGAGCGATTCGCTCAAAGCCGCATCAAGCGCGCGGGGCGCTTCTTCTCGCGGAGTAGGCCGGCGAATCGTACACTTCCGGATTCACCGCGTTGGGCGCTCGCCTGCCTTCCAGATGTGCTATGGCGTTTTCGGCGGCCATGACCGCCATGCGATCACGCGTGTCCTGGCTGGCGCTCGCAATATGCGGAACGAGAAGCGCATTATCGCATTCGGCGAGCCCGGGCTTCATCGCGGGTTCGTCCTCGAAGACATCGAGCGCGGCGCCCGCGATGGTGTGATTCCGGAGCGCGCGTACGAGCGCCTCCTCGTCCACCACCGGACCACGCGCAACGTTTATCAGGTACGCACCCGGCTTCATCATCGACAACTCGCGCTCGCCGATCATGTGCCGCGTTTCCGGCGTGAGCAGCGGATGCAGCGAAACGAAGTCGCTCTCGCGCAGCAGCTCCTCCAGACCCACTGATCTGAGGTGGCGCGCGGGATCCGATGCATCGGCGGCGATCGCGGCAGGATTGTGCGGATCGTACGCGAGCACGTCCATGTCGAAGCCGACCGCGCGGCGGGCCACGGCCGCACCGATACGTCCGTAGCCGATGATGCCGAGTGCCTTGCGCCGGCCGGTTCCACCAGGACTCGCATCTGCGCCTAGAAAGAGATTCGGGCCCCACAGCTTGTAGCGGCCGGCGACCATGTATTCGTGCGCCGGGACAATTCGACGCGAGACGCCGAGTATGAGTGCCCAGGTGAGATCGGCGGTTGTGTCGGTGAGAACACCGGGAGTGTTGGTCACCGGGATTCCAAGCGCAGTCGCGGCCACCACGTCCACGTTGTTGAAGCCCACTGCGTAGTTGGCGACACCGAGTAGTCGCGGATTCGCGTCAAGCACTTCACGCGTGACAGGTTCCGTGAGAAGCGATAGCAGTACGTCGGCAGCCTTCACGCCGTGGAGAATTTCATCCGGAGCAAGACCTTTCTCCTCATCCGACTGGCCGATGATGACATCGGCGCCGTGTGCGCGAAGGAGATTGATGCCGGCGTCGGGGATCCGCCGCGTAACGAATACGCGTTTGCTCATCGCTTGAAGCTTTGAAGGTTCCACTTCACGAGTACAGTCCTTCTTCCTTCATGAAGCGGTCGAACCCGGCGTTATCGGAGGATGCGGTCTGAATTCGGGCTACGCCTTCCCGCAATCTATCGATCCCGGTTGCGATGGACAGTCGCAGGAAGTGCTGGCCACTCGCGCCAATCTTTCCAAAGGAATTGCGATCCATCGTGGCGACTCCGTATCCGTAAAGCAGGAACATCTGCAACATCGCGGACGGCGACGTATGCGCCCGTCGCTCGGCGGGGAGCGCATGGTAAGCGTCGATAATGCCGAGCCGCTCGCACAGACCAGCGACATTCGGAAAGACGTAGAACGCGCCCTTCGGATTCTGGCAGCGTACGCCATCCATGGCATTGAGCGTGGGGACGATCCAGTCGCGCCGTTCCTGGAAAGCCGTGACCATTCGATTCATTGCCGGTGCTGACTCATCGCTGGTGAGCGCGATGCGTCCCGCCTCCTGTATGAATGGCGGAACGCAAGACACCGTGTTGATGGTCAACTGCTTGAACACGGCCGCTTCCTCAGCGGTGGGAAGCACTACGTAACCAAGGCGCCATCCGGTCATCGCGAAACCCTTGGAGTGGCCGGAGGCAATGATCGTTCGCTGCTCCATGCCCGGCTCGACCGCGATGCTATGGTGCGTCTCGCCGTCGAAGATACACTGCTCATAGATCTCGTCCGAATAGATTCGCACGTCCGCCGGCGCCCGCTCGCGAATGACGCGGGCGATTCCCTCGAGATCGTCTTTCGACAGAACTCCGCCCGTCGGGTTCGACGGCGAGCAGAGAAAGATGACTCGCGTCTTCGGAGTGATCAGTGCAGCGAGATCATCGGCAGTGAACGTGAAGCCCGTTTCCTCGCGCAGATGTAGTGGGACCGGCGTCGCTCCGGCAAAGGTTATCCACGATTCGTAGATCGGGAAGCCGGGACTCGGATAAATGACTTCGTCGCCCGGATTCGCGTACGCCTGAATCGTGAACCCGATTCCCGGCTTGCCGCCGGTAGTGACCACCACCCGGTCGGGAGAGACCCGAAGTCCGCGGGATCGCTCGATGTGATCGCAGATCGCCTGTCGCAGGCCGATAAGTCCCTGCGGATCGCAGTAGTGCGAGTTGCCGCGCCGGATTTCCGCGATTGCGGCTTCGTTGATATGGCTCGCGCTGTCGAAGTCCGGCTCGCCGATGTTGAGCTTGACCACGTCCACACCACGAGCTGCGACCTTCGCTATATCGGCGCCCACGCTGAACGCGTTCTCCGTACCGAGCGTGCCGATACGATCTGCAAAATGTGTCATGGTTCAACTGCCTTGGCGAAATGAATGCCGCGCCGACTTGCTGTCTGCGCGGCGACCCGCGACTGACTCAGCCTGCGACTGGTTCAGCCTGCAACCAGTGTCGAGTCTATGGACCGGAGGTCGTCCAGCGTCGCGCGGCCGTAGAAGATCTCGATGTACTTTGACTGCGCCGGAGTGAGGCGGCGCACAGCCCACGCAAGCTGGACGAAGTGCGGCTCGAACGGCGCGGTGAGCGGGTGCATTCCGATCTCGTTCGGGAGCCTGTTGGCCTTGCGAGTGTTGCAGGGACTGCAGGCGGTGACGACGTTGGTCCAGATGTTCTCGCCACCGCGCGACAGCGGGATGAGGTGATCGCGGGTGAGCGATTCCCTGCCCTTGAGCGCCGACTGCCTGCGTCCGCAGAACTGGCAGGTGTACCGGTCGCGCGCGAACAGGAACGTGTTTGTCACCTGGCGCCGGAACTTGCGCGGCACGTGAATGAACCGCGTCAGCCGGATCACGGCCGGATGCGGAATGGAGAGCCGCTCCGAGCGAATGAGCTTGTCCGCGTCGGTCTCGACGATTTCGGCCTTGCCGTCGAGGAGCAGGCGGAGCGCACGGCGCACCGGAACCATTGTCAGTGGCTCGAACGAAGCATTCAGAGCAAGACAGCCAGCGCTCATAATCTCCCTGTCGCCGCGGCGACCCCACGTTGTCGCACGGGGCGAGAACTTGCCGTTCCCGCCCCGCGGAAAATCATCTCAGACCGTGACTCGACTCTCCACGCGAGTGAGCCAGTCGTACCGATCGGGCATGGTACCCGATGCAATTCCCATGTAGACCTGCTGGATCGTGAGAGTGACCGGCCCGGGCTTGCCGGTGCCGACCTCTATCTTGTCCACCGACCGTATCGGCGTGATCTCGGCGGCCGTCCCGGTGAAGAACGCTTCGTCACAGATGTACAGCAGTTCGCGCGGCAGTGTCTGCTCGACCACGCGGTATCCGAGGTCTCCCGCAATCCTGATTATGCAGTCGCGAGTGATGCCGTTCAGAATCCCCGAAGCGATCGGGGGGGTGTAAACGGCGCCGTCGCGAACGATGAAGAGATTCTCTCCGCTTCCTTCGGCGATGTATCCGAAAGAGTCGAGCATGATTCCTTCCACGTAGCCGTCGGCGCGCGCTTCCATCTTGGACAGCTGCGAGTTGAGATAGTTGCCACCCGCCTTCGCCAGAGTCGGCGTAGTACCGGGCGCGGGGCGACGCCAGGTGGACACGCAGACGTCAACGCCTTCCTCCAGCGCTTCGTTGCCCAGGTAGCGGCCCCAGACCCAGGGAATGATGAACGTCTCGACCGGTGCCTTGTGCGGAAGAACTCCCATCTCCTCACCGGTGCGGAGAGCGACCGGGCGGAGGTAGCAGGCCTGCAGCTCGTTTTCCGAGACGACTTCGCTGCATCCCGCCATGAGCTCCGCGACCGAATGACGCATCGGCATGCGATAGATGCGGCAGGAGTCCGTGAAGCGTCGCAGGTGGTCCGGGAGCCGGAAGATCGCGGGACCATCGGGAGTGCTGTAGCAGCGGATCCCCTCGAAAACCGAGGAGCCGTAATGAACTACATGGCTCATGACGTGGATATTTGCGTCCTGCCATTCGACAAGACTCCCGTCACGCCAGATTTTGTGCGGATTCATGTTCAAAACTAAAGGATGGGAGTAGTCGCCCGCGAGTGGCGACAAGTGGAGAACATAAGGATCGGACAAGTGTTCGGCAACTTGAAAGCCGGTAGTTGGCGAAGGCTCATCGCGGATTCGTGTCGCGCACTGGCGGCGCGCCGGGCGGCCCCACTGGCATGGCGGAATACGGCGAGCATTCGTTGACCGGTTCTGTACCCGGAATGTAGTACTCCGTGATCGCCGGACCACCGCAGTCGGGTGTCCAGAGGAGACCGGTCCGGGGGTCGATCTCGCGTGTGGTGATGTTATACGGCTTGGGCCAGTCTGGCGGCGATGGCTTGCGGCGGTATACCTCGGTCATGAATGCAGTCCAGGCTGGCGCCGCCAGGATGCCGCCCTGGGCGTTGGACTTGATCGTCTGCGGATGATCGAAACCCATCCAG